>JAKSCF010000329.1 GCA_022360735.1 Clostridia bacterium | reverse complement strand
GAAGTAAAAAAGGTAGAATTAAAAACTAACCAAACGAATATTATGGTTGGCAAAACAATTGTTCCATTTGAACCGGAGAAAGCGGAAGTTTTTGGTCGTATTTGTTCTATGCCAATCAATATATCGGAAGATATTCCGAGAAAGGTAATCAGAGCAGGTGTTTTTATGGTTATTAACCAACCAAAGCAGAAAATTTCTAATCAATTTAATCAGTTTTTATATGATGACGAACTAAACAAAGGAGTATATATACATACAGTCGAGTGATATCTTGCAGATATCACTCGTTTTGCAAGGGGGTGTTGAATATGTTATATGCAAAAAGGCACTATGAGCAAAATCAACTTATAGAGGAAACTTTAGAACAGCATATCGGTGAATGCTTAAAAGTTTACGAGAAAATAATACAGCTTATTCCCTGTTCACCGGTAGACATTAAGGATACTTCTTTAACATGGAAGCAAATTGTTTTTATATTGGTTGCATTTCATGATATGGGTAAAGCCTCCAGTCAGTTCCAAAATATAACGCTTAATTTGGAGAGCCATGAATCGTGGCATTTTAGACATGAAGTGCTTTCAGCAGAATTTTTGGATTTGTTAAATATAGAAGAAGGAATTAAAACAGCAGTGAAAATTGCTATATTAGGACATCATGAGAAAAGTATTAATGAGTTATCAAAAGTAAGTTATTCAGATGTTGATTGTGTCCATCCTTTTGGCAAAGGTTTTGCGATGATGATACAGAAAAGACAGAATATTTATGCAAATGCGAAGCAAAGTGTTTTTGATAATTGGGATGAGTGTATTGATGTTCTTCGGTGGATTCAACTAGAATATGAGAAAAGGTTTGATAAGAAATTAGAAATTAGCTTAAATTTTAAGCATATGGGGTCAATTTGTGATTTGCTTGAGGATTATGAAAATGCAATTCTAGAACAGGAAAATAAGTACCCCTATAAGTTGATATTATTTTTGAAAGGTATTCTAATTACCTGTGACCATTTAGGCTCAGGACATAATACAATTTATGATATTACTTCGGATATTTTAGAATGGTATAAGCAAAAGTTTCAAATAGGAATTGGAGAAAATGATTTTCGAAGCACGCAAAAAGTAAGCAATACTAAGGAAGACAGTATATTGATTGCGCCTACAGGTACTGGAAAAACAGAAGCAGCTTTTATATGGGCAAATAACCATTTGGTAGTGAATGCTTACAGAAGAGTACTTTATGTTCTACCTTATACTGCGTCCATCATAGGGATGTACAGCAGATTGCAAAAAGAACCATTTGCGACAGGAAAAGTGGATATGAAACATGGCAAATCTCTTTATGCCTATTATTACAATTTGCTTGAGGCGCAACAACATACGAATGATTTGCTTGTAGAAAATAAAAAAGAAATACAGGCGACAGCAAGGTTAATGCGCCAAACAAGCAAAGAAATTTCCAAACCTATTAAAATTGTAACGCCATATCAAATTATAAAAGCATTCTATAGAGCAAAAGGATATGAAACATTGCTAACGGAGTTTTATGATGCACTTTTTATCCTTGATGAAATTCATTGCTATGATGAAGAACTAGTTTGTATATTGATATTAGTTCTCCAATATTTGAAACAAAGCTTTAATGTCAGGCTGTTTCTTATGTCAGCTACTTTTCCGGAAGTGTTGAAGAATTTACTTGTGAATGAGCTTAAAATCTATCATAATATTAGGATGCCGAAAGAAGAACTTAAGAGATATGTGAGACATAGGTTGCATTTATTGGAAGGAACGATTGAAGAGAATATTGATGATATCATTTATAACTTAAAAGAAGGAAAAAGAGTGCTCGTTGTATGTAACACGGTTAAAAAGGCACAGCATATGTATAATCAACTAAAGCAATATACCTCTTCGCATCTTTTACTGCATAGTTATTTTGCCGTAAAAGACAGAACTCAGATTGAACAAATGTTGTTGCAAAGTGAAAAGAAGGAGAATGGATTTACGCCTATACAATTGTTAGTAGGAACACAAGCTATAGAGGTTTCCCTAGATTTGGATTTTGATACCATTTATACAGAACTTGCGCCTATAGATGCACTCATACAGCGTTTTGGCAGAGTATATCGGAATCGTAAAAGAAAAATTGATGAGTTGGGGGATGTTAATGTTTGCCAAGAATATGATAAGGGTTCAGCATTTATTTATAATAGGGAATTACCACTGTTAGAAAGAACGTTAGAGAAATTGCGTCAATATGACGAAGAAGTTTTGACGGATGAAATAATACAGGATATATTAAATACTGTGTATGGGAAAGAATATCAGGATATTCTTGATGCTAAATTAGATGATTTAAGACGTAAGTTTAGATATATTACTTTTTACCCACTTGAAGATTATTCTAAAGAGAGCGAAGCATTTTTTAAACAATTTGATGGAATTAAACTTTGTCCAGAAATATATTTTGAAGAATACAAGCAGAAGATTGAACAGGGATTATACGTCGAAGCAGAAGGTTATATGATTACAGTTCGAGAGCAAAAAATCAAACAATATCTTAAAGAGCGGAAGATAGCATTAAAACCGGTTAATCGAAAACATCGGATATTCATTGCTTATAAAGATTACTTTGGCTATGGTACAACAACTGGACTACAAGAAAAAGATATAAAACCGGAAGCGGGGTTATTTGCATAGTAGTTTTATTAAAAGAAAAATGTCAATATATTGGTTGCATCATTAAATGAGATTCCTGTGTTTTCCACATAAATAAATTGAAAAGAAGGTGAATGAATGGATACCATTACTGCGAATGCAAAAGTAACAGGGACAGAAATTAACTACTATTTCGTTTGCAAAAAGAAGCTTTGGCTGTTTACACGTGGTATTCAAATGGAGCAAACTTCCCAATATGTTGAAATGGGTAAGGAAATACATGAAAACAGCTTTAATCGAGAGAAAAAGGAGATTCTTATCGATGGTGTAATTAAGTTGGATTTTTGGGATAAATCATTAGTCATACATGAAACCAAAAAGAGTAAAGCAATGGAAGAAGCAACACGATATCAGCTTTTATATTATATTTATTATCTAAAGCAAAAGGGTATAGAAGGTGTAAAAGGTGTAGTGCATTTTCCGAAACAAAAGAGAAAAGAAGTTGTAGAACTAATGGACAATGAGATAGATGACATAAAACAAATAATACATAGTATCCATAAAATTAAGAATATGCCTGTTCCGCCGGTTGAAGAAAAAAGTACTAAATGCAGAAAATGTAGTTACTATCAATTATGCTTTTGCTAAGGGGGAAAAAATGTGAAAAGAAACTACTATATCATGAACAATGGAAGAATAAGCAGAAAAGATAATACTTTATTTTATGTAACTGATGATGATAAGCGGCATATTCCCGTAAATGATATAGATGCCATCTATTGTTTCGGAGAGAATGATTTTAATTCCAAAGCAGTTAATTTTCTTGCTCAAAATAATATTACAATTCATCTATTTAACTATTATGGCTACTATACCGGCAGTTTCTATCCGAGAGAATATCTCCCCTCAGGATTTTTGCTGGTAAAGCAGGTGGAAAAATATAGTGATTCTCAGGAAAGATTAAAAATTGCGAAAGAATTTATAGAAACGGCAAGCTTTAACATCCTTAAAAATGTCAAGTATTATGCAAACAGAAAAGAAGGGTTGGAAGAAATTATAGATAAAATTGAAGAAGAGCGTAAAAAGATTAGTGATGTGCAGGATATTGCGACATTAATGGGGATTGAGGGAAGAATGAGGGATACATACTATAGGGGTTTTAATGTCATTACGAATCATAAGTTTGAATTTTATAAAAGAGAAAAACGACCTCCGGATAATGCGATGAATGCATTAATTTCTTTTGGAAATTCATTAATGTATGCGACTGTGCTTGGTGAAATCTACCATACCCAGTTGAACCCTACTGTAAGCTATTTACATGAACCGGGCGCAAGGCGTTTTTCGTTAAGCCTGGATATCAGTGAGGTTTTTAAGCCTATTATTGTAGAGCGTTTGATTTTTAAGCTTATTAATGAGGGGATGATTAAGGATAATCATTTTACAAAAGAATTGAATTTTTGTCATCTCAATGATGTCGGCAAAAAAATATTCTTAAAACAGTACGATGAGAAGTTACAAACAACAGTAAAACATAGAAATCTTGGAAGACACGTAAGCTACAGAAGATTAATCCGACTGGAATGTTATAGATTAATAAAACATATATCGGACATAGAACCATACGAAGGATTTAAAATGTGGTGGTAAAGTTGATTAAAAATATGGGGGAAGCAGCATGTATATACTATTGGTATATGATGTAGGGGAAAAGAGAGTACAAAAAGTATTAAAATACATGAGAAAGCATTTGAATTGGGTACAGAATTCTGTTTTTGAAGGTGAGGTAACAGAGGCACAGATTCTAAAAATTAAAAATGGGCTTCGTAGACTTATACGCGAGGAGGAAGATTCAGTACTCATTTATACTGCCAGAGATAGGAAATGGCTTTCAAAAGAAGTGGTAGGAATTGAAAAGAGAGTGATTGACAACTTTTTATAAATATCTATGCATAAATATGTATTTTCTTAAAAAAATTTAGTCGTCGACCTCCGGTGATGTAAAAACGCCCGGAGGTCGACGACTAAAAATGCAAATGTTTGTTCGGGTTTGGCTAGGTTTATTTGTGAAAAAGAAGGAATATACAAATTTTCAGAGAATATATACAGTATTATTTAATATTTATGAATTTGAGCTGGGTTTAATCATACCAAGATGGTATTGAAACAATCG
>JAKSCF010000414.1 GCA_022360735.1 Clostridia bacterium | reverse complement strand
AGAAAAGCATTCCGCCCTTTGACTGGTAACTTGTCAAAATAAAGACTATCCTTTGCCTAAAGCTTTTGAAGGTTATATTGATGTTGCAAAAGAAAATCAAATTATATTCAAGGTACCAAGAGATATTGATAGAAAAGATGCAAATCCGGGAATGGATCTATACGACTATGTAGTAGCGGCATATGACCATCATATCTGCATTCTCAAAAGGGCAGGTAATGAGATTATTAAGAAAGAAGCCAATTATCAAGATATTCAAGGCATAAGCAATTATCAAAATTTATTACTCGGAGAATTAACATTATTTCTAGATGACGAAACTTTAAAAATAAAATACAATACCGTATCATCAGATATCATCTTTAAATTTGTTAAAATTATAAGAAATAAATATATCACAACGGATTCTTTACTTCCCCACAACCCTTTAAAAGATCATACCGTTAGAAACCTTGAAATATTTTACTTTAACGAGTTGAATCGTTTAAAGCAATATGATAACAATCTTAAAGTTATATCTTTACAACCTACAACCAAGCTGAGCTATAAGGATAGTGGTTTTTTTAAAAAAGTATTTCATAAATTAGTCAGAAGCACTCTCCCAAGCAGTTTATATTTGTCCAATCAAAAAGAAATGATCATAATCACTAAAGGTAGAAAAATCAGGATTTTCAATCGACCTGATTACAGCTATACTTACACATATATCCCCTACAACCAAATCCAATCAGCAGTATTGCAACCTGAAGAATCCATTACAGAAGTAGAAAAGTTTATCATCAGTACCAAGCAATACACCTTTGATTATTTATTTATTTCTAACAATGATTATAAGCATAGTTTATCAAAAAATTTACGACAAGCACTTATTCCGCCTTGCGTGACGGCTAACTTGTCTAAACAGTAAAAGCGGCTTCCGGCCGCTTTATATGTTTATATCGTTTCTAAATGTCTTTATTAAGCTGTTCCCTCACACTTTTGCCCCATATTTCTTTTTTAAAGACTCTATCATCTTCATATTCTACACACAAGATCAAAGTATCATAATTTAAATTGGATACGTCCCAATCTATCCAATTTTTCTTCCTTTTATCCAGTTCTTTTTCTTCTAACAATCTTTTTTCCAAATATATTTGAGCATAAATTCGTTTGACAGGTTGACCTTTACTATCCCAAGCAATCGATATATCCTGGGGCTTATGGTCATGAAACATGACCTCAACATTTATTGCATTATACGCAGCCATAAGTTTACCTATATCCATTTTCTGAATCTCACTGGATATAATTCTATCTCCTTCATTTACGGACACATAGTACTCACATTCATAGTCTTTCTCTACTTCATCATAATCGTAATCCGTTTCGTATTCAACTGTCCATATAGGTTGTTCTAAAAGCTTCATCTCTATCTCAGCCTCAAAACAGCCTTGTGTTTT
>JAKSCF010000306.1 GCA_022360735.1 Clostridia bacterium | reverse complement strand
TATGATAAATGCTAAAAGGTACTCTGAGGTAAAAAGACAAATTGATACTGGGAATATTATTACTCAAGAAGTAATAGAACAGTGTCTGATAGAGTGCTTCGAGGGAGATTAATGCATGATTAAAAAAGAGCAGCGATTTTATTTACTGCTCTTTTTGTATGCTATGATCATACATTTTTAAAATAAACAATTTTAGAATAGCCGTAATGGGCACCGCAATAAGCATACCCATAATGCCAAAATATTTACCTCCAATAATAACGGCCAACAACACAAAAACTGGATGAAGGCCCACACTGTCGCCAACAATTTTGGGAGCAATAACAGCACCGTCAACTTGTTGAATACCTAATAAGATGACGACAGATAATACTGCTTGAGTGACATTGCCATCTAATAGAGACATGATAACAGCCGGAACAATACCAATAATAGGACCAAAATATGGAATAATATTGGCAATACCGGCAAACATACCTATAAAAATAGCAAAATCAATGCCTATTAAGAACAATCCAATTGAGGAAAGGATACCTACTATGAGCCCGTCTAAAAGCTGGCCTCTAAAGAATTTGGATATGACCTTATGAATATCTATTAGAGTATGCATGAGTATGCTTTCAGCTTTTCTTGGCAATAACAAAAATAAAAAGTTGTCCCAGAGCTTTAGAAAATACTCTTGATCCTTTAAGATATAAAAAGCAATAACGAAGCCTAAACCAATATTAATCAAATTAATTCCAAAGTTCGAAAGCCATCCTGCAAAATCACTCCCCTTCCTAAAGAGGATACCACTGGAAGCCCACTCTACAAACATTTGAACTGGATTTTTTATTCTAGGTGCTAGACCGCTGGTAGATAACCTTTCACTAAGGGTATTGAATAAATCTTCATATTTTGAAAAATACCTATAGATATTTTCCCCAATCGTATCCATCTTTTCGACGGTAAACTTACCCATTATCATACTGTATAATGTAAAAGATACTATAGTTAGTATAATGGCGATTAAAACAAAGGCGATGGCAATGCTGATGGTTCTTCTCCTTTTTGCCAATTGCTTGGACAACTTTGAGTTTTTAGGTCGTTGTGTCTTTGCCGATCGACTAATTAATTTTTCATCAATAAAATTGACCAATGGACTAAAAAAGTAAGCAATAACCAGTCCGTATGTTAGGGGTGCAATGGCGCTAAATATTTGGGAAAGAACATTGCCGATAAAAGTAAGTATAATCCCTGTATGAGAAAGTATGGAATAGAGTATATATAAAATGATTGCTGTTACAATAAGATATAGACTGAATTTAATATAATGCTTATCCAACCATATCCTTTTCCAATTATCTTCCATGAAAATAACCTCCATTAATTACTCTTTATAGTATGGTTAATTGCTCCATATTTTATCAAAATAAAATAGCATACAAAAGTGTTATAAATAAACCTTTATAATGTAAATAGGTTATGATATATTTAATATGAATTCGGTGATTGGAGGAATAACAATGAGTTACGATGTAAAAGATATTAACCTTGCAGATTCGGGCAAGCAAAAAATTGAGTGGGTTAAAAGTTATATGCCTTTATTAAGGGCTTTAGAAGAGGAGTTTGAAAAAACCAAACCTTTTCAAGATATAAGAATATCACTATCTGTTCATTTAGAAGCTAAAACTGCCTATTTATGCAAAGTATTGGCTGCCGGAGGCGCAGATATGTCTGTAACAGGAAGTAATGTTCTTTCTACTCAAGATGATGTTGCGGCCGGTTTAGCAGCGGAAGGCATGAAGGTATATGCAAAATATAAGGCGACAGAAGAAGAATACTATAAACATATAGAAACTGCACTTGAACACAGCCCCCATATAATTATTGATGACGGTGGAGATTTAATCAACATTTTATACAACAAGCGTCCTGAATTAATGCAAAACCTGATTGGTGGATGCGAAGAGACAACGACAGGTATTATCAGACTTAGAGCTATGGAAAATGAAGGGGCTCTAAAAAATCCTATGATTGCTGTAAACGATGCATATTGTAAGCATATGTTTGATAATCGATATGGCACAGGTCAATCCGTCTGGGATGGTATCAATCGAACCACTAACTTAATAACAGCAGGAAAATATGTTGTGGTTTCAGGTTATGGCTGGTGTGGAAAAGGCGTCGCTATGAGAGCAAAAGGACTGGGTGCAAAAGTTATAGTAACCGAAATAGACCCTATTAAAGCGGTTGAAGCGGTTATGGATGGTTTTGAGGTTATGAAGATGGAGCAAGCCTCTGAAATAGGAGATATATTTGTAACTGTAACAGGATGCAATAGAATTATTACAAAAGCCCATATGGAAAAGATGAAAGATGGTGCTATCCTCAGTAATGCCGGACACTTTAACGTAGAAATCGATTTAAAGGATATAGAAGCATTAGCAGTAGAAGTAAAAGAGCGTAGAAACAATATTATGGGATACAAAATGAAAGATGGAAGATGGATCAATGTATTAGCTGAAGGACGATTGGTTAACTTGGCTTCAGGAGATGGGCATCCTGCAGAAATTATGGATATGAGTTTTGCATTGCAAGCATTAGGTGCAAAATATCTTGTGGACCATCAAGGTAAATTACCAAATTCCGTTATCGGGGTACCTCAAGTAATCGATATAAAAGTCGCTGAAATGAAGTTAAAAAGCTGGAATATGGATATTGATACTTTAACTCCGGAACAAGAAAAATATTTAAATAGCTGGAACGTATAGATTTCAAAAAAAAGATTTTGCGTCTAGCAAAATCTTTTTTAGTATTGGGAGGAAATAATGAAGGACTTATTGATAAAAAATGCGCATATTATTGGGGCCGACGAAATCATAATAGAAGATGGATGCATGGTTATCGAACAAGGACGGTTTGAATATGTAGGGGCAATAACAGAAGAAATTGAGAAACTTCAATATGATAAAGTTATCAATGCTCAAGGCAAAATAGCAGCACCCGGATTGGTGAATGCCCATACCCATAGCCCTATGGTGCTGTTAAGAAATTACGCCAACGATTATCCCATACAAAAATGGTTGTTCGATTATATCATTCCGGCAGAAAATAAATTATCTTCTGAAAATATTTACTGGGGAGCACAACTTGCAGTAGCTGAAATGATTCAATCAGGAACAACAGCTTTTTTAGACATGTATCTTTACATGGAAGAAGTCGCAAAAGTAGTAGCAGAAACAGGAATAAAAGCTTGTTTATCAAAAGACATTATTAAATCAAAAGT
>JAKSCF010000422.1 GCA_022360735.1 Clostridia bacterium | reverse complement strand
TCAAACAAAATATCATAAATAGTTTAAAGAAGCGGGATTGTGATATATATGTATTTCCTTACCACTCAAAATATGAAGATATAAAGTCTATTAATCCGGATGGATTATTATTGTCTAATGGCCCGGGAGATCCTGCTAAAGCCACTGAGAGTATCGAAGAAGTCAGTAAGCTGATTCAAGACATACCCACCTTTGGAATATGTATGGGACATCAAGTCTTAGCTTTAGCAATGGGCGGCGAGACGTATAAATTGAAATTTGGGCACAGAGGTGGTAATCATGGTGTATACGATAAAAACACGAATAAAGCATATATTACATCCCAAAACCATGGTTATTCTGTAAAGGCAGAAAGCGTTATTTTAAAGGGAATGGATATTACCCACATCAACTTAAATGATGGAACGGTAGAAGGGATGAAGCATAATCATCTTCCTATTTTTTCAGTACAGTTTCATCCTGAAGCGTCTCCGGGACCCAGAGATACCGCTTATTTATTTGATGCATTTATTGAATTAATGAAAAAAGCAATTAATAGTTGATAATGAATAATTAATGATGATTTTCTGACGAAAATCTTTTTGAAAAAATCTAATTTAAATTTTGCTTCAGCAAAATTCACCTTAATTATTACCTATTAATTATTAATTAAAAAAGAGGTGAAAACAATGCCAAAGGATCATACTCTAAAAAAAGTGATGATAATTGGTTCAGGACCGATTATTATTGGGCAAGCTGCAGAATTTGACTATTCTGGGACACAAGCTTGTAAAGCCATACGAGAAGAAGGAATTAAAACCGTTTTAGTAAACAGTAACCCTGCTACTATAATGACGGATAAAGAAATAGCCGATAACGTATATATAGAGCCTCTAACCCAAGATACCCTTGAGAATATCATAGCTCAAGAGAAGCCCGATGGTATCCTTGCGGGATTTGGAGGTCAGACAGGATTAAATCTGTCTATCCAATTAGAAGAAAATGGGATACTTGAAAAATATGGTGTTAAGCTCTTAGGTATTAATAAAGAGAGCATTAAAAAGGCAGAAGACAGAGAAGCCTTTAAACAATTAATGCTGGATATTAAAGAACCTATACCGGCAAGCGTCATAGCAACGAGTATTGAAGAGTGCAAGCAGTTTGTTAAAGATATGGGATATCCGGTTATTATCCGGCCGGCTTACACATTAGGCGGCTCCGGAGGGGGCATAGCCAATAATGAAGAAGAGCTTTTTGAAATATGTAAAAAAGGCATAGAGCGCAGTGCTATAGGACAGATATTGTTGGAGCAATCTGTTGCAGGCTGGAAAGAATTAGAATATGAAGTGATGAGAGATGCAAAAGATAATTGCATCATTGTTTGTAATATGGAAAACGTTGATCCTGCTGGAATCCATACTGGTGACAGCATTGTCGTTGCGCCTTCGCAAACCCTTAGAGATACAGAATATCATATGCTTAGAGATGCTTCTTTAAAAATTATCCGCAGTTTAAAAATAGAGGGTGGATGTAATATCCAATTTGCATTGGATCCTAAGAGCAATCAATATATTGTGATTGAAGTCAACCCAAGAGTAAGCCGGTCGTCAGCACTGGCATCTAAAGCAGCAGGTTACCCTATTGCTAAAATTGCTGCAAAGATTGCCTTAGGGTATACGTTAGATGAACTTAAAAACGTAGTGACTCAAAACTCCAGTGCTTGTTTTGAGCCCACCTTAGATTATTGTGTTGTAAAGTTTCCAAAATGGCCATTTGATAAATTCCGAACTGCTTCAAGAAAGCTGGGTACTCAGATGAAAGCCACCGGTGAGGTTATGGCAATCAGCAGAACTTTTGAGAGTGCTCTTTTAAAAGCGATTACTTCACTGGAAGTAAAATATAATGGCTTAAGAATACAATACATCATGGAAATGTCAGATGAGGATTTGATCAAAAAAATAGAGCAGTCGGATGATGAGAGAATATTTGCTTTAGCAGAAGCTCTAAGAAGATCATTCACTATAGAAGAATTGTATGATATTTCAGGAGGCGTCGATCCTTGGTTCTTAAATAGTATTCATAACATTGTTCAAATGGAAAGCAAGCTTTCTAATGAGCAAGTAGATGATTTATTATTACACGAAGCAGAGGCAATGGGCTTTACAGACAGTGAGATATTAGATCTTTCCGGACTTCCCAGAGAAGCCTTACAAGATATAAGAATTTATCACGATATTTTCCCTGTCTATAAAATGGTA
>JAKSCF010000252.1 GCA_022360735.1 Clostridia bacterium | reverse complement strand
TTCTAATACAATATCCATATTGTTCGTCATTAACTTTATACTTGCTTGTTTTATCATATTTCTTGAGAGAAAAGACCCTTCTACAACACTGGCGTGGATTATGATCTTGTTTTTGGTTCCATTTGCAGGAATACCTTTATACTTTTTATTTTCACAAAACCTATCGAGAAAAAAAATATTTAATTATAAAGCGTTAGAACAAAGAATTCTTGAAACCTCATTAAAAAATCAAATAGAAGAATTTATCTCTAATCAATTTCAATTCAATCAACCTGAAGTTGAAAAATTTAAAGATATGATTCATTTGCATCAAGTCCATAGCCATGCACTTTTTTCACAGGATAACTCCATTAATATTTTTACAGCCGGTAAAGATAAATTTCTTACCCTTTTAAAGGATATACGGCAAGCTGAAACCAGCATTCATGTCATGTATTTCATCTTTCAAAATGACTCTTTGGGAAGAGAAATCTTGCAGGCACTAACTGAGAAAGCTAAGGAAGGTGTAGAAGTAAGATTTCTTCTTGATGCTATGGGAAGCAAAAGAATCACAGCTAGGTTGCTGCGGGAATATTCAAAAGCAGGTGGAAAATATGCTTATTTCTTTCCATCCAAACTTAAATTGTTTAATTTAAAGCTCAATTATCGAAATCATAGAAAATTGGTTGTCATTGATGGAAAAATAGGATATATCGGAGGGTTTAACGTAGGTAATGAATATCTAGGTAAAAAGAAAATGGGCTACTGGCGTGATACACACATCAGGATAACCGGTAGTGCAGTCTATGACATGCAGGCAAGATTTATTCTAGATTGGAGAAGCGCTGCAAAAGAAGATTTAGATATTGCTTTGGGATACTATTGTGAACCCATTTCCATAGGGGAATGTGGTATACAAATTGTGTCGTCAGGTCCGGATTCCGTCCATGAACAAATCAAGATGGGATATTTGAAGATGATATCATCAGCAAGAAAAAGCATATTTATTCAAACCCCTTATTTCGTTCCCGATGACAGTATACAGGAGGCGCTAAAAATGGCTTGCTTATTCGGAATTGATGTACGCATTATGATTCCATGCCGACCTGATCACGCTTTTGTATACTGGGCAACTTATTCATATGTTGGAGAGCTTCTTGAAGCAGGTGCGAAGATATACATCTACCAAAACGGTTTTCTACATGCCAAAACCATATGTATTGATGGTATAGTGGGCTCTATTGGGACTGCTAATTTTGATATTAGAAGTTTTAGATTAAACTTTGAAGTGAATGCTTTTATTTATGATACCAAGACGGTAACCAATCTTGAGACCATATTTATTAATGATATCAATTTATCTTTAGATTTAACTCAAGAATTATATAGGAAACGTTCTTTGTTAATACGATTTAAAGAATCCATTTCCCGTCTTCTCTCTAACCTTTTATAATTTTTTGTTTTAAACTTATAAGAATTTAAAAGCCTTTATTAATGGAATATATTAACAACAATATATTCCATTATTTATGTATGTTATTTTATGAAATTGTATATTTTTATTTTTAAATTATTGGAGGATTATTTTATGAAACAATTTAAATTGTTTATCAATAATGAATGGGTGGACGCTTCAAATGGTGAAACTTTTACTTCATATAAAGAAATAGATATCATTTCTTTTACAGGTTCTGAGAGCGTAGGAAGAAGACTGATTGAGCTTTCATCGCAATCACAAAGGATTAAAAAGACATGTTAAACAAGCTGTTAAAGCCCGAGCAAAGCTTGCCTGCGGTGGTGAAAGATATTCTATTTCGCCTTGTGATAAAGGATATTATTATAAGCCAACCATACAGAAAACTATAAAACCTGCATGTCAAGCAGCAAAAGAAATCGATGCAGGAACCGTTTGGGTAAATATGACGCCAAGCTCTCAAATGTCAGGTCCATTTGGTGGCAATAAAAACAGTGGACTTGGAAGAGAATATGGGTTGATTGGATTACATGAATATCTAAAAGTGAAAAACAATGTATGGTATATGGGCGATATCCCATATAAGTTTTATTAAAATTTAATAATAAAATAATGATTAAGATATTTTAGACTAGTGATTACACTAGCCCTTTTAAAATATCCTTCTTATAAATTAATACTTACCTTTCATTTTTCAGCAATTAATAAGTTAAAAAAGCCTAGGATTGTCCCAAGAACCATAGCATTACTGACGAACACATTTCCATATAACAATACCAATACATTAATGACCACTATTATGGTTAATGAGATTAATCCTTGTTTTTTAAATTTTTCTTTTCTACTTTCTTTAAGCCTTTTATTTTTATTATCTACCACCCCTATCCGTAAGGCTATACCATAAGCTAAGATATATACAATCCCCAAGCCAATCATATTGAATTCAATCAATGTAGCAATATATCCTATTGCTAATAGTACAGCTACAGATACGGATAGACATAAATAGATATTTTGCACATGCCATCCGCCAAACGTACGTCGGATAGGCAGAAAAGTAACTAACACCACAAAAGTTGTTAGTGTGATTTCCAGAAAAGTTGAAAAAGCAAACAGTAAAGTCAAAAAAATAGAATTAGCAATCAATCTTGTAAGCATATACACCAAGATTTCTTCTTTGTCTTCTGTATATTCAGCATTTTTTGCCAGTGCTCTTCCTGCTGCTGCAGAAATGCTTTTTATCATTTACTAGCCTCCCCTGCTTTCTTGCTTTGCTTCTTCTTTATTATTCTTAAAATAAAATCTAAGGGTTTTTCACTACCGCTTATCCGGTTGAGTCTTCTTCTGATAATAGACTCATCTTTATACAGCTCTTCACTTAATTTCTCGTAAATATATTCATTCTCTTCATGGCTTAATGTATTGATGATTTGATCAACAAGCAGCTTATCTTTTATATCGATCTTTGGAGTGATTTCTGCTTGCTCAAGCGCCTTGATAATCTCAGCTATTTCCATTGTGAATTCTTCATAATCCAGCGGTTTCTGATAAATATAATCAAACAATTCTTCGCCATTAAACTTCGTTTTCACTTGATTACAAACAACGCTTACCAAAATAAGAACCGGTTTGTAGATTTCTAATACTCTTTCCGCTAATTCGATGCCATCAATGACAGGCATCGTGTTGTCAGTTATTATCAATTCATATTGAGTTTGTTCTATATTCTCAAGTGCAAGAATCGGGTCTGTAAAACTATCTATTCGATCTAATAGTTCCAATTTTTCTAAACATTTTTTTATAGCTTGCACTGTGTACCTATCATCATCAATAACCGCAGCTTTTATCTTATTTTCTCCCACTTATAATCCCCCTCTTTGAATACATTTTTATAGCTATAAGGGGAATGAACCCCCTTAATAACTATTCTAATAATGATTTTGGCACTTTGGTTTCATTATATGTAACAGCACACGCGCTTGCTTGGATGGTTAAGAATGGTGCCACTGCTACTAACACAGCTGCAAGAGCCGCTAGAATTCTACCCTTTTTCATTGGTTACATCCTCCTTTCCAAAATATTTCAGTATCGGTATATTTATTTTAAGAATAATTTGATGGTCGTTGCTTTGATAATTCAAATTAATCATGGCATTGTACTCTAATAGTATAGCTCTTTTGAGATCAATCATTTTTTTATAATGGTTTTCTAGGGCTTTAAATTGTATTTCATTGGTTTCAATAATTTTTAATGTCAATGTAATATTTTCATCTTCTTTATTAACTTCAAAATATAAGTTCATATCTTTATTATCTACATGATTAATAAAACGCTCTATAAAATCCATCGCGGCTGTATAATCTATGTCTGCGTAGACAATATTCTCATTGACTTCAAATTTAAAATTTTG
>JAKSCF010000742.1 GCA_022360735.1 Clostridia bacterium | reverse complement strand
TGAAACTTTTTTTTGAGAAAAAATATAAAAAAGTAAAGAAATTATTGCTGTAATGAATTATAATATAATTATACTTTAGATAAAGAGGTGTTATATTTGGGCAAAGCGATCGCAATATTCAACCAAAAAGGTGGAGTAGGTAAAACCACAACAAATATTAATCTAGGCGCATGTCTTGCACAGAAAGAAAAGAAAGTACTAATAATAGATATAGACCCTCAAGGAAATACTACTAGCGGAATAGGAATAGACAAAAAAAGATTAGAAGTATCTGTTTATGAAATATTAATTAACGATGCACTTCAACCTAATCAAGCTGTTATGAATACCTGTGTTAAAAATCTCGATATCATACCTTCTAGTGTTAAGCTGGCAGGTGCTGAAATAGAATTGGTTGAGATGGAAGCACGTGAAAAGCGTTTAAAAAAAGTTATAGACTCAATAAAAGAAGAATATGATTATGTATTCATTGATTGTCCACCATCATTAGGACTCTTAACGATTAATTCTTTGACAGCAGTAGATAGTGTACTTATACCTATTCAATGCGAATTTTATGCTTTGGAAGGCGTTAGTCAACTTATGAGTACGGTAGAGTTAGTCAAGAAAAATTTAAATCCAAAACTTGAAATCCAAGGGGTTATATTAAGCATGTTTGATGGACGTACTAATTTGTCCATTCAGGTTGTTGATGAAGTGAAAAAATATTTTAAAGAAAAAGTGTATACAACAATAATTCCTCGAAATGTAAGATTAGCCGAAGCGCCAAGCTATGGCCTGCCAATAGTAGAATATGATCCTAAGTCAAAGGGGGCCGAAGCGTATCAAGATTTTGCTGAAGAATTTCTATATCTAGAAGGAGCTGATGACTAATGACAGCAAAAAGAGGTAAAGCTTTAGGAAGAGGACTCGAAGCTCTATTTACAGATATGAATATAAGTGATTCCGATAAAAGTGATATCATGTATGTTGATATTAATAAAATTACGCCTAATCCAAATCAGCCGCGTAAAGTTTTTAAAACAGAAAAAATCGAAGAGTTAGCCACTTCTATAAAAATACACGGTATTATACAACCTATTATGGTTAAATCCACGGATTCGGGTTATGAGATAATAGCTGGTGAGAGAAGATGGAGAGCTGCAAGGAAAGCCGGACTTAAAGATATCCCATGCCTAATTAAGGATATTGATGAAAAACATCATATGCTGATGGCGATTATTGAAAACCTTCAAAGAGAGGATTTAAACTCTATAGAAGAAGCTAAGGCCTTTCAAGTCATGATACAAAAATATAATATGACACAAGAAGAAGTAT
>JAKSCF010000330.1 GCA_022360735.1 Clostridia bacterium | reverse complement strand
GTTGCAGCAGAACCTAGTATATGCACCCCTAGAATTTCACTATATTTTTTATCTCCAATTACTTTGACAAAGCCCTCTGTTTCTTGTGAGGCCAACGCCCTTCCGTTTCCTGCAAAATTAAATTTTCCAATACATATATCATATTCTTCTCTTGCCTCTTCTTCTGTCAGGCCTACTGATCCAATTTCAGAAAGGGTGTATACACAGCTTGGAACAAACCTTAAATCAGCTTTTACATTACTTCCCATGGCATTTTGGGCCGCTATCTCTCCCATTTTAAACGCCGCATGGGCCAGCATTACTTTGCCATTAATATCTCCAGGCGCATAAATACCTTCTATACTTGTTCTCATATATTCGTCTACTTTTACTTTTCCGCTGCTCATTTTTAGTTTTACATTCCCTAATCCTGATAGATCCGAAACTCTACCTATTGATAATAATGCTTTATTACATGTCACCACTTCCCCGCTGGATAGATAGCACCTTAATATATCTGTATCTTCTTCAAATTTTTCAAGCTTGGTGTTTGTCAGTATGCTGATACCTTTTGCTTTCAGCTTGCTTGTTAGTCCCATTGAAATTTCTTTATCCATCATGGGAAGTATACGGTCACATAGCTCAATTATCGTGACTTGACTGCCATAAGCATTGAATATCTCTGCCATTTCTACGCCTACTACGCCGCCTCCAATAATGATAAATTGCTTTGGAATTTCTTCTAAATCCAGTATTTCATCACTGGTCAGAATCAAGGAGCTGTTAATGCCTTCAATGGGCAGTTTAGATACTTTTGACCCTCCGGCATATATAATGGCATTGCCTTGAATCATTTTGCTTCCATCAATTTGTACTTTCTTACCTTCCAGCAATATACCTTCACCTGGGTATATTTCGACGCCATAGCTTCTTAATAAGCCTTCCACACCATTGGTGAGTGTTTTTACAACATTATTTTTGTAATCTATAACCTTTTTCATATCCAAGGTAAAGGACGGATCTTTGATTATAATGCCTCTCTCTTTTGCCTTTTTTATTTGCTCTATGGTTTCAGCATTTTTTATATAGGTTTTTGTAGGAATACACCCTCTATTTAAGCAGGTTCCACCGATTTTGCTTTTTTCAATTAAGGCTGCTTTTCCTCCCAATTGTGAAGCTTTGATAGCAGCCACATACCCTGCCGGCCCTCCACCTAATACGATGACATCATAATTTTTTTCTTCTGCCAAAATATTTTCCTCCTTTAAATCAGCAACTTGACTGGATTTTCCAACAACTGCTTGAGGTCATACAGAAATTTAGCGCCCGGTGTTCCGTCTATCACTCTGTGATCTATGGTCATACTCATACTCAGCATAGGCTTTATCTTTATTTCTCCATCTATCACCACTGAACGATCAACCATGGCACTTACCCCAAGAATTGCACTATTGGGTTGATTGATGATTGGATTAAAATGAGAGATGCCATACATTCCTAAATTACTGATGGTAAATGTACTGCCTTCTTGTTCACTGGGCATTAATTTCATATCAGCAGCTTTGGACGCTAATATTTTTGAAGCTGCAACAATTTCTTTAAGGGTCATTTTATCCACATCTTTTATAACAGGGACTAAAAGTCCTTCATCCAATCCTACCGCCAATGCGATACTCACATGATGGTGTAATAATAATCCTTCTTTTACTATAGATGCATTGACCATTGGATGTTTTGGCAATATCCTAGCACATGCCATTACAATAATATCTGTAATGGTTAATTTATAACCTGTTTCTTCTTCTATCACTGCTTTTAGAACACTACGCATTTCTTTCACTTTTTCCATATTGACTTCTATATTTAAAGTAAAAGTTGGTGCAGTAAAAAATGAATCGGACATTCTCTTTGAAATGACTTTTCTCATTGGGCTGAGTGGGATGATTTCCCCACTTTTTTGTTCTCTTGATGCTAAATTCAATACATCTTCTTTTTTGACTTTTCCGTTATGCCCGCTTCCTTGAATCCCTGATAGGTCTACGCTTTCTACTTCGGCAATTTTTTTAGCCAAAGGCGTCACCTTGTCTTTTTGCTCCTTGTATGAAATCACATCTATCTTTTGAATTCTACCTTTTGGACCACTGCCTTTTATTGCTTTTAATTCGAAATCATATTCTTTTGCTAATTTTCTTGATGCCGGTGTAGCCCTTGTCTTTCGAGATTCTACTAAGTATGACGGCCTTTCTATTTTATGTTTTGTTTTTTTTTGTTTTTCCGCAGACAAATCCATGTCTTCAAATTTTTGCTCTTCTCTTGGATGCTGACTTACTTTTTCTCCAGCTTCTCCTATATAGGCAATGGGCGTAAATACAGGCAGTACCTCGCCTTCTTTTCCAATGATCTTAATAAGTATTCCCGACGCCTCTGATTCTACTTCCATATTCACTTTATCTGTTGTAATTTCAAATAACACTTCTCCCGTTTGAACGTTGTCGCCTTCTTTTTTGAACCATTTTACAATGGTACCTTCTTCCATTGACATGCCGGCCTTTGGCATAATGACTTCTATGGCCACCTGGACACCTCCTTTATCGGTTCATCACTTGATAGATTGCTTTTTTTATTTCGTCTTCCCTTGGTACTACAGCTTTTTCAAGTTCCGGATTATATGGAATGGGTACATCTTTACCACCCAGTCTT
>JAKSCF010000739.1 GCA_022360735.1 Clostridia bacterium | reverse complement strand
TGATTTAAAAAATATCTATCATGAGATACAACAAGTAATGTACCAGTGAACTCTTTCAGAGCTTCTTCTAATATCTCAATAGATAAAAGATCAAGATGATTGGTCGGCTCATCCAAAATTAGGAAATTAACCTGACTATAGACCATCTTTAGGAGAATAAATCTACTGCGTTCACCCCCACTTAGTTCTTTTACCTGCTTAAAGACTTGTTTGCCAACAAATCCAAATTTAGCTAATATACTTCTGACCCTACTCTCGCTCTGTTTTATATCCCAACGCAATGAATCTAACAGAGTCAGCTCGACATCTAAAAGCTCTTGATGTTGATCAAAATAACCTATCTGAACATTTGAACCTATTTTGACTTCACCCTCATCTGTTTTTAGATTTTCAGTGATCATTTTTAACAGAGTTGTTTTACCCGAACCATTTGGTCCAATTAATCCAATTCGCTCACCATAAAAGACTTTCAAATTTAATTTATCAAATAGTATCTCATTATCTCCATAACCTTTTTTGACATTCTTACAGACAAAAACCTCTTTGCCACTTCTGTTTCCAGCGAATTGAAGTTGAAACTGTGTCTCATTTAGAGAAGGATGATCTATTTTTTCCATCCTTTCGATCTGTTTTTCAATATTGAACGCTTGTTTAAACATTTTTTCATTATTACCAATATGCCCCCAATGGCGTAAGCGTTTAATAGCTTCTTCTTTTCTCTTAATCTCTTTCTCCTGTTTTAGATATTTTCTCAAATTAAGCTCAAAACGTTTTTTCCGTTCTTCTAAGTAATAAGAATAGCTACCCGGATATTCCTCTTCTTTTCCATTATTAATTTCAACAATTCTTTTTACAGTCTTATCTAGAAAATATCTGTCATGAGAGATGATTATTACCGTCCCCTCAAATTGATTCAGATATTCTTCTAACCAACTAATCGCTGAAAAATCCAAATGGTTTGTTGGTTCATCTAAGAGAAGTATATCGGGCTCTGATAAAAGCAGGACAGCAAGCTCCAGCCGGGCCATCTCCCCACCACTTAAATTTATTATAAAATCTGTTAATGAAACTTTTAATCCCAGCCCGTGAACAATTTGCTTCATCTTCGTCTCATAAGTATAGCCACGATTGTTTTCAAAATCTTGAGTCAACCGGGTATACTCCTTCATGTAATTTTCCATTTTTATTAAATCATTATGGATTAATTCTGCCATTAAATCTTCCAACTCTCGTAATCGTTTTTCGATTTTTTTAAGTGTCTTAGCTCCCTGCCAGAGTCTTTGCTCCACTGTCTCTCCTTCAGACCTTGCTGGAATCTGCTTTAGATAACCAATCCGCAAGCTAGATCTGACTGCAACTGCTCCTTTGCTTGGTTTTTCAATCCCACTGATTAATTTAAATACAGTAGTCTTACCAGACCCATTTGGGCCAATAAGTCCTACCTTTTCACCAGAATTTATTGTCATTGAAAAATCCTTAAGAACTGCTTCCAAACCATAATTTTTTTCTACATTGGATAAAGTAATCATGTTAATTCCTCCTTAAATATCAAAAATCAAGAATATCTATTTACTACAAATAAGCTGAAAAAACCGCAGACAGAAAACATCTACGGTCAAGGAACTAAAAATATAAAAGACCATAGCCAGGGATTTCAACCCATACTATGGTCTTTCTTAGTGCTTAAAATATATAATCATGGAACGTAGCTCAAAGTATGTTATACTTTGGTTCTACTGATCGATAATATAGTATAGGTTGAACGGTTTTATCTAATTTTGGACGCACTACTCCCTTGGTATTGGTCAAATTGCCAATTTGAACATAATTGAAGTAAAATACCTTGCGTGCCATGTTCAACCCTCCTATAAAATATCATCATAATTATAACATAGATTATCAATATTTGTCAACGGAACTGTGACAACTGATTGCGTCAAGTAACTGTAGGAATAAATTTTAAACTCCTCTTACTTTTTTAGTTTTCTCTCATCATTGCACTCCTTTAAGCCTTATTCAGATTATATTACATTTCACGAACCTGACAAGGTTAAAGGGCTTCGCCCCGCTATGCGACCTTGACAGAACCCTTTCATTCCATAAATATCAACTATAGGCTTAAGGATAAATATGTTCAGCTAATTGACCTTAATGCTTTAAATAACGGCGATCTTTTACCTATTGCTAGCACTGGAATATTTTCTTTTCGCTCTATGAATCTATTCTTTAATTTTTTTACTGACATCTTTGATACTATCTTAGATATATTTTCTTCCTTTTTTAATTCTTTCTCTTTAGATAAGATTAAATCATATATATCCTCTCTACTACCTCCGTTAGATTTAAAAGCTCTCAATCGAGACATTTGATCTACACCAACTTCACACCAGCCCATCGGTCTACTACTCAGACGATCTGATAATATATGACTTACATGTCCTTCTGCACTACAGCCTATTACATCTGCATTCTTTATATAATTCTCGATCCCATTCCAATTATTATAAATATATGATCTGGATTGTTGGACTGCTCTTTTTTTGCTCTCTTCCACAGTATTTGACATTATTTCTTTAAAAACTTCTTTCACTTTCTCTTTGTCTCCTAAATTTAGCCCTTCCCACAGCTCAAATCGCAGCTTTTCAACATGACCTGTAGCCTGTAATACATACTTGTTTAAATGATACCTATCCAGAACATACTTGGCTTTCGGCAACCAATTTAGTCCCTCTTTTATCCACGCCGCTCCATCTCCAGATAGGTATATTTTTTCTATCTCTTTCATCTCATAATTTGATTCTATATAATTTACTACCTCTAGCCATAATTCTTCTGAATCTTTATATACTCCAGAAAAATGATACACGTTCGATAATTTCCTTCTCTTTGTTTCGCATTCTTCATATCCTTCATGTACATAAACCAATCTAGGCATTATTCTACCACTTCTTTGTAGTGTTAACGCCGATGATAAAATGTACAAAAACACCGAAATAAAAATGTACATCATCATCGGTATTTTATTTGTAAAGATGATATAATCATTTCCAAAAGGAGATGATGAAAAATGCTAACAAAGGAGGTACACATGACAATCAGACAAGATTATCAATCAGGTCTAAACTATTCAAAGATAGCAGAGAAATATAGTATTGACTGGAGAACAGCAAAAAAATATGCTCATAGTCTAAATTATCCAAAGAAAAAAACTGTAAAACGTAAATCAAAATTAGACGATTATAAAGACTATATAGAGGAAAGATTATCCAATCATAATCTAACAGCTACAAAGATGTTGAGAGAGATAAAACAAATGGGCTATCAAGGAGGTATTACTATTTTAAGAACTTATATGAGAGAAATTAAGCAAACACTGATACAACAAGCAACTATGAGATTTGAAACAATTCCAGCTAAACAAGGTCAAGTTGATTGGAAGATTGTAACGATTTATGACAAAGATTCGAATCAAAAGCTAAAGGTCCCATGTTTTGTAATGACACTGGGTTATAGTCGAATGTCTTATATTGAATTTTGTGAGGATATGAAAACAGAAACATTTATAAAATGTCATCTTAATGCATTTCAATACTTTCATGGATTTCCTGATGAACTTGTTTATGACAACATGAAACAGGTCGTCATAAAGAGGGTTATCAAAGCCAATGAATCTACCTTAAATCCATTGTTTTTAGATTTTGTTACATTCTACGGATTTAAACCAATTCTTTGTATGCCATATCGACCGCAAACAAAAGGAAAGGTGGAAAGGTTCATTCAATACATGGAAAAAGATTTTTTAATAGGAGAATGCTTTGAAGATATAAATGATCTAAATAAAAGAGCTCAAATTTGGCTAGATTCAATTGCTAATGAAAGAATTCATCAAACTACCTACCAAAAGCCCTCTGAGCGCTTTAAAAAAGAGAATCTTAATCGGATGCACACATTATATCAATTACCAACTAATCGCTTCAGAAAGGTTTCAAAAGACGCTTTAGTGTCATATCAGTCTAATAAGTACTCTGTACCAGTTGAATATATTTTGAAAGAAGTAGAGGTTGTTGAATGTGATGTTGAGCTACATTTTTATTATCAAGATAAAAAAATAGCTTACCATCCCCTCATGGATGGTAAGCACGGTAGTAGTGTCAACAAAGAACACTACAAAACCCTAACCACCTTTAATGTATCACAAAAAAGGGGAGAAATAAATACTTTTTATGAAAAAAATTTAAACTCAATTGATAAAACTGTTGAAAGTAATCTTAGTGAGTATGATGAATTATTTTTGAATAACTAGGAGGAATACGAATGGAAAAAGAATTAATCTATGAAAGACTAAAATCAAACCTTGTAGAGCTGAAGCTGGATAACATACACTCAATTATTGATAATTACATTGAACGAGCTATTAAAGATGATTTATCTTTAGTTGAGGTACTTGATCACCTTTTTCAAGTTGAGCTTGAAGCCAAGCTTGATAGGCGTTCTGATATGAGAATTAAGATGGCTGGCTTTCCTTATCGGAAAACACTTGATGATTTTGACTTTACTTTTCAACCTTCTATTGATCAAAAACTTATTAAAGATTTTTCTACCCTTAGGTTCGTTGAAAATAAAGAGAATATTTTATTCTTAGGTTCACCTGGAGTTGGTAAAACTCATCTTGCTATTGCACTTGGGATTGAAGCTGCAAAGATGAGATACACCGTCTATTATATTTCTTGCCATAAGTTAATTGAAGATCTTAAGATGGCACATTATCACAATCAACTCGATAAAAAGCTAAAGGCTCTTAAAAGATATCGTATTTTAATCATTGATGAAATAGGCTATCTCCCTCTTGATCTTGAGGGGGCAAACCTATTCTTTCAATTGATTGCCAGACGATATGAAAAAAACTCTACTATTATCACTACCAATAAACCTTTTTCAAAATGGGGTGATATATTTACTGATAATACGATAGCTGCTGCTATTTTAGATAGGTTACTTCATCATTCACATGTTGTTAACATTACAGGTAACTCTTATAGAGTTAAGGATAGAAAGGAGTTCATGTCTAGAAAAAACATTTCAGATTCTTTACTTTCTTGTTCTAAATCATAACAGTATTGTACATTTTGAAACTGGTGTTTTTGTACATTTTTAATTCGGTGTTGACACTTTATAAAGTACCCTTTATCAATGCTTTCTTTGAAAATATACTCTTTGTTATTTCCCCTTGCTATAACATGATATATTCCACCTATGTATTCTTCTCGCCATGCTCTACCCATAAAAAAAGCCCTCCTAATAGTACTAATACTCTCATACTATCTGAAGGACATTTCAATGTCAATAACTGACTAACTGTCGTGCCTGGCACTTATTCTCTGCGGAATTTAGCATAGGGTGCCTTATCATTCAACTAATATAGATAGTGTGAGCCAAGAGCGAAAATACAGCCCTGCATTATGCTTATACTATGCAAATGATAATTCCTTGTCAAGCCAAGTTTTGATAGCATTTCTTATATCAATGATTGAGTCATCCAGAGAAAAACGAAACCCTCGGCAACCTCCATCACAATAATCGCTTATACCTCTTTTTTTTCCGCAGCCATATCCCTTTTCAATCATTTCTTGTAAAAACGAAGGAAGTTTTTCGATGGCATCAGCGTATTTATGCGTGTTTTTCGCTTTGATGTTTATTTGATAACCATTATTAAGTGATGCATTAATTCCCCATATCTCATTTCTTTTATAAGAATATTTAATTTTTATCCATAAATCTTTTATTTCTACATCGCATTTAAGCCCTTTATCCAAATAACGTTGATGTAACTGCAATATGAAATCTTGTACATTGACAGATAAAGGTTTTATAGTATCTTTTAATATAGAAATCACATCGGTTTCATTATTTTTCAATACCCTGTAATCACATCGCAATAATATATCGGAGAAGCGGCAATAACTGATTGCATTGAATTTGTTGACATTTGTGCCAAAATTATTCTCAGTTATTGCCATTACCTTCAAGCCCGTCAACATGGCAGGATTATCAGTATATGAAATTTTTATTCTTTCGGCTTTTGATAAATCCGGTTTTCTTTCGTTCAAGTCTATACCGTCAATCAATATGCCGCAATCAGTCATAAATCGCAAGCATTCAATGCTTTTTGAAACGGAGATTTTCGTGTTGAATATATTGTTTCCGACGGTAAGGGATTGAGCGTTTTCTGTTAGTACGCTATGAAAACCTATATTCAATAATAAGCATT
>JAKSCF010000737.1 GCA_022360735.1 Clostridia bacterium | reverse complement strand
TATAAATTACAGAATGAATTTCGTGGACTCATTGAAATGGTTACAAGGTCTCCATTAATAAAAAAAGTTATATTAATTGCTGACCGAGGTTATGAATCCTACAATAACATTGCTCATTTAGAGAAAAAAGGATGGAAATATGTTATTCGGGTCAAAGCAAAGAATGTTGGTAGAGGACTTTTATCCAAAACTGATTTGCCAGTTGGAGAGGAATTTGATAAAAAAATCTCTGTATTGATGACTAGAAGAAACACTAAAGAGTTAAAATCAAAACCTAAATTATACAGGTTCTTGGCTAGTCATTCTAGATTTGATTTTCTTCCCAAGGGTAGTAAAGGCACATACCGTATCACCTTTAGAGCTGTTAGCATAAAAATCGGTGAAGATAAATATCAGTATTTGATAACTAATCTAGATGAGGATTTTACGCTAGAGGATTTGAAATATTTATATCATAAGAGATGGGGCATCGAAATATCTTTTAGAGAGCTCAAGCATACTATTGGATTGATGCATTTTAACTCGAAAAAGGTGGAGCATATCAAACAAGAGATATTTGCAAAAATGATCTTATATAACTTCTGTGAAATGATTACATTAGATGTCGTCATCAAACAGGATAACAACAGGAAATACAGTTACCAAGCTAATTTTACCGTTGCCATGACCATATGCATTAAATTTCTAAGATGTTTCAATGATAAGCATCCACCCAATGTTGAAGTTCTCATACTTAAATACATAAATCCGATTCAATTGCCTCACCTACTTCATTTAAACCGGTAAGCTTAGCAGACACATTTTCTGTTTCTGCTACAGTTACTTAACTTACAGGAATATGGATTCCAATACTTCCGAGGTGGTTGGGCATATCATAAACATTTAAAGGAAAGTCTACTGCTAAGCTGTTCCCTTTATTCCGGATAAAGGCATAAACGGTTTTCATCTTACATTCCTCCGACTCTTATTTAATTTTACACATTCATTTCAATGTAAAATACTATAAAGACTTCATAAATTAATTTGTTCGTTTAACATCTAACTATTTCATATATTATATGAGTATTTACATATTCATTTGTTGTTCTCTAGATTGTTCAATTTCAGTCTCAGCACAAACACTGGGAAGTGCATATTCAATTTGATTCTTAATAGTTTTCATTTCTTTTTTCTGGTTATAGGAGAGGTTATCATTTTCGTTTATGCATAAATCCATAGCTTTATATATTGTTTTAAGCTTATCTTTATTAAAGTGCTTATTCTCAGCTAATAGTCCGGAATGGACTGCAAAGTCCTCTTTTGCTTCTGTATATTTTCCGGTATAGTAGTGCATAGTAACTCCTTTACTATTATATAAAATAGAAACTTCAGTACTGATGCGACACAGTTTGTTTCCATCTAAAAGAACATGTAGATGTTCATCAAATAGTTTACCAGTTTTAAGTCCCAGGTGTGCGAACCGATGTGTAAGTTCAAATACTTATCTATGGTCAATACTCATACTGACACCTCCATTAAAAAATTAAAAAAAGCAGAGCTGCTTAGCTCCACTTATTTTTACTATTTCAGTGAAATTAGTCTTTGTTGGGGTTCAAGTCCTATCAGTTACTTAAAAAAAAACCAAATGCATCTACAGAATTTAAGCCTCCCCAAAATCACTTTTGAGAGGCTCAAAACCCGTATTGAACTTGCATCTATTGAATGCGTTGAAAATCATTTTTTTTCATAAATAACTATCCTTTCCTGTTCTAATGTCTTGGCAAGCCATGGTGTTCTCCTTTGTGCTTCCAATTGAACTATACTGTCGGTTGTCACTAAATCAACAGGCTTGCCAAGCGTTTCACTCAAGTCATTATATAATGCACCCAAATCAAAGAGTCCTCTTATAGCAGAACCTTCTAGGTCAATAAGAATATCTACATCGCTACTGTCAGTAGCTTCGCCACGTGCATATGAACCAAACAGATAAACAACCGAAATAGAATATTTGCTTGCTATCGGCCCTATAATTCGCTTTAATTCACCTAATGAATAAATCATATGCGCTCACCTTTTTTATTTCTATAATAATCATATTGATTGAATTTTTATCAAGTGTCCGATCTTTATAAATTAGGGTATAAAAAACCACAAAGCGTTTTTTGGCCTTGTGGTTTATCGTTCCTGGTGGAGCTAATGGGATTTGAACCCACGACTTCCACACTGCCAGTGTGGCACTCTCCCGCTGAGTTATAGCCCCATATATTGGAAAACACTTCATTCTTGTATCTTTCCGGCTTTTTCTAATTTCCAAATTTCTTTTTCCTGTGGGGTTGCACACCCGACGTCTTGCGCTCCCAACTACGTCAAAAGCCCGAATAATCTTTTGCAAGATATATTATAATACGAAGGATTTAAGTTTGCAATAGTGTAATAGACTGATCTATTTATCTTTTGCATTAATAACAAAAAGGAAAATCATAAAAGGCAATTTAAAACAGGTTTTTCATCTTGGTAAAAAATCAGTACTT
>JAKSCF010000695.1 GCA_022360735.1 Clostridia bacterium | reverse complement strand
TTACACCAGAACTTATAGAAGGATTTAGAGCTGAGGTTGAAAAGCTTAAATAATTATTAATTTCAAAGGAAGGGTAAAAACCCTTCCCTTGATTTTCTAATTGACAGAAAGGAGAATCGCTATGAAAAAAAGAGAAGATAACACACTGTGGCGAGGACTTTTGTTTATTGAAAAAGCTATTATTATGATAGCCTGTGCCGGCACCACTATTGTTGTCGCTGCAGCATGTATATTACGTGTATTTAATATCAATTTAATCGGTTTTGAAGAAATTTTGATTATGATAGCCTTTTGGCTTTATATGATAGGTTGTGCCTATGGCAGCTATGAAAAAAGCCAAATCACAGCAGATATATTAGAGGTCATGATGCCTGAAGGACTTCCAAAAGGTATTTTGCGTCTTTTAAGAAATATCATCGCTACTGTTCTCGGAATTGTCTTCCTTTATTGGGCATACAAATTAGTTCTTTGGACAATTGAGATGGATACTAGAACCCCTGTTTTTAGAATACCGGTTACCATCGGCCAAGGGTCGATTTTCGTAGGACTGTTTCTTGTATCCTTCTATAACATAGTCTACCTATATGATGAAGTTAAGTTATTCACTGCTAAGTATATCAAAAAAACAATGATGTAAAGGAGGTTAAAACCGTATGAGCATAGTATTAATTGCAGTACTCGTACTGATTGTTGTCTTAATGATTGGTGTACCCATTCCGTTTGCATTCTTTGCATCGACTTTAACTATAGTTGTCGTAGGTGGATATGATTATGCATTTCTTCTTCCTTATGGATATAATAAAGCAAGTTCTATTATCTTAGTTGCTATCCCCCTTTTCATTTTAGCTGGGAGTTTAATGGAAAAAGGCGGTATAGGCGAAAGCCTGGTTAATCTAGTTGATATGTTTGTTGGACGTATCAAAGGAGGCCTTGGCGCCGTAATGGTAATCTCTTGTGCCTTATTTGGAGCTATCTCCGGAAGCGGAATGGCGACACTTTCTTGTATCGGTTCTATCATGCTGCCTAGAATGTATAAAGCAGGTTATCCAAGAGGTGTTTCCTCTGCATTAATATCCAGCGCTTCACTGCTGGGACTTCTAATTCCACCTAGCTTGAACATGATCTTATACGCTTGGGTAGGAGGACAGTCTGTACTTGCAAGCTTTATGGCTACAATAGTACCCGGAATTATTCTTATTACTCTCTTAAGTGCTGTAAATATATTCCTTCTAAGAAAGAATCCAGATATCAAACTGTCTGACCCAATGCCTCCAAAAGAGTTTGCCGCAACATTGGGAAAACGAACAAAAAGTGCTATCCCGGCTCTAATTGCTCCTATTATCATTTTAGGAGGAATCTACGGCGGGATCATGACACCAACAGAAGCAGCAGCTATTTCTGTACTATATTCTATTCCTGTAGGCTGGTTTGTCTATAAAGGTTTAAATGGTAAAACATTGAAAGACAGCTTACTTTCAGCTGGTACAACAGCAGGCGTTATTATGATTATGCTATTTTCCGTTATGATACTTTCTCGTCTCTATGTAATGGAAAATGTGCCTCAAAAAATTCTAAGCCTTATGACTTCAGTTACTGAAAATACTTTGGTTCTGATTCTGATGGTCAATCTATTCTTGATTATAATTGGAATGATAATGGATGACACCAGCGCAATCTTGTTAACCACCCCTATTATGCTGCCAGTCGTAATAGCATTGGGTATTAATCCCATTCATTATGCGGCAATAATGGGTGTTAATCTTGGTTTGGGTTGTGTTACGCCACCTTGTGCGCCTTTCTTATACTTAGGTTCTAGAGTTGGTGGTGCACCCATTAATGAGATGTTAAGGCCAACCGGTTATTTTATAGCTTTTGCTTGGATTCCCACTTTACTTTTAACCACATATGTGCCTAAGCTATCTCTATTTTTACCATCATTATTAGGATTAGTATAAAAATAAAAAGTTGAATAAGACACATATAATAACTCTATTTTTACTCCTCAGACCTCCAAAAGTAAATGTAAAAGTAGAAAAACACAGAAAAAGATTTTGCATTGTATGCAAAATCTTTTTCTATGTTTTCTTATTTATATTTTTAAAATAATAATACTTTATCTAAAGGCATTATTATATTTTGATTTCATATTTGCGATCTTCTCTTGGGTTTGCCTGCAGGTTTTGGTTGTTAGAGATATGAGGACGAAAACCAGTGCATTGGTTGCCAGTCCCAACAGTCCTGAATGACCAATGTCAACACCTCTGACCAGTGAAAAATAGGCTAAGGCTATTAGGCCTGCAATAATTCCTGATATGGCACCCTTTGCATTTGATTTTTCCCAAAACAGAGCTCCCACAGTGGGAACAAAAATTTGAGCAGTTCCGCTTAGTGCAATGAGTCCTATTTGTACCATTAGTCCCGGAATGTATACATATGCCATAAAGGATAATACTGCAAAAATTAAAATGACTATTCTTCCTATACTCAGTAGTCTCTTATCATCCGATTTTTTGTTAATATATCTTTTATGAATGTCAATGGTATAAAGCGCAGAAATTGCATGGATCTGTGAGTTAGATGTAGACATTGCTGCAGCAGCTCCACCAATTATGATGATAAAAGCAAGCATATGCGGTACATGGTTCATAATAATCTTTGGAAAAAGTGTATCAGCTTCAATCAATTGAGCCTCTAATAGGATACCTGCATTACCAATTAACATGGGTGAAATGTTGACTATAGAAATACCTGCTAATAAGAGAGGCATAATATAGAAAATCTTGGCATCACGTATAGCGTACATCCGAATCCATAAAGGTGGGCCCATTAATGCGCCAATAGGAACAATAATAAACATGGACAACCATAGTAATGATCCTTCTATATTATTAGGTAAAGTTAATGATTCTGGAGAAACGCTGTAAATTTCTGAAAACAACTTGTCTATACCGCCAAAGTAGTAAATGATATACGCACCGCTTAAAACCGCACTGGCTAAAATCAAAATTTCATAAAACACATCTGCCCATGCAACAGCCCTAAGACCACCGGTCCATACATAAATCACAATAACCGTTGTAAAAACAAAAGCACCCATCTCACTGGGAATTAGGCCTTTGGACACTTCTTCGATTAAATATGCGCCTCCGGATATTTGAATTTCGAAATATGGAATGGTAAATAACATCATGGTTCCGGTAACGATAATTCCTAAAATTTCTGATTGGTAAATATCTGTGAAAAAGTCCGTAGATGTCATATATTGATTCTCTTTTCCATAGAACCAGATCCTTTTTCCAATAAAAAAAAATAAGATACCAAATAATATGTCCCATCCAAAGGTTGTCCAATATAGCGGTCCGTAATAATAGTAGTAGCCGGTAGCACCTATAAAGGCAAACGCACTCCACCACGTAGCTTGTACCGTAAAAAACGCCATGACCAAGCCCATATCTCTATCTTGAATAAAAAAGTCGCTAACCGTATTAATATCTTTTTCTCCTGCTTTTGCACCAATATATAAAGGAATAAACATTGATGCTCCAACTATTAAAATGGCCATTGAACTTTGATCCATAGCTTTTCTCCTTCTTTTAGCTTTCAATCCATTATATCAAAATCACTTGGCTAATTCATTACAAAGATTCATTATTCGATTAAATAAATTATGTTAAATATATTTCACTACTTTCTTTACAAAAATATCTACAATTTTGGGATCAAATTGTGTTCCTGAACACTTCTTTATTTCTGATATGGCTTCTTCTTTACTCACAGGTTTTCTGTAAGATCTCTTTGATGTCATCGCATCGTATGCGTCAGCAATTGTAATGATTCTAGCTTCAATATCAATTTCTTCACCTTTAAGACCATTGGGATATCCTTTTCCATCCCATCTTTCATGGTGGGAAAGAATATATCTGGCCAGCTCTAAAAACTCATTTGCAGAAGCAAGAATCCGCCATCCTACTTCTGGGTGCTTCTTCATTTCTAACCATTCATCATTGTCTAAGCCATGAGTTTTGTTTAGAATTTTTTCGTCTATGCCTATTTTACCTATATCATGAACAAGTCCGGCTATTTTAATTTGCTCTATTTTGTCTTGATTAAAACCTAATTCAGCTGCGATTGCAGCACTGATTGCACTGACTCTTTTGGAGTGAAGCATTTCTCTCTCACTTTTCTCATAAAGTGCATTCATAATGACGTCTATTGTCTTGCTTCTCATGCTGGCACTTTCATACATCTTCTGCTTATACATATTATTTTCAGCTTCCGCCAATATGGTTTGAATGTCATCCTCTTCGCTATATTTGGTCTTATAACCAAAAGATATCGATAACACACATTGGCCGGTCTTCTCCACTAAAATCAGTTCTTTAATACGCCTAATCATTCTTTCCGTTTCCAACTTGTCGGTTTTGGGTAGAATAATAGCAAATTCATCCCCCCCGATTCTGGCAATTATCTCATCATCTATGCATCCTTTTCTAATGGTTGTTGCAGCTTTTTTTAGAATTTCATCACCAGCTGCATGACCAAAAGAATCGTTAATTAACTTGAGTCCGTTAACATCCCCCATAACAACAGTTACCGGAAAGTTGGCTTTCATATCCAGTCGCTTTAATTCATTTTCAAAAAATCTTCTATTATATAAACCGGTAAGATGATCGTGATAGCTTAAGTAAATCAACTCTTCTTCTACACGCTTGCGTTCCGTAACATCCATTCCAATGGAATAATAATATGCCGGCTGACCTTGTTCGGTAAAGAAAGCTCTATGTCTCCATTCCTGCCACCTAATTTCACCATTTTTTATTACTTCATGGGCATATTGGTTTGAAGGATGATCTGAAGTCAATGCTTTATACTGTTTTTCTGCTTCCTCTCTAGCACCTTCCGTTAGTAAGCCTAAAAACTTTTGTCCAATGAGATCATCTAAAGACATCTCAAGATATTTGCAATAGGCTTTGTTGACATAAACAAGTGTGCTATCAGGTAAAAACTCACAAATCCATGCCGGCAAATCATCCAGTAATGAACGGTATTTTTCCTTGGCTTTATGGAGAGCTATTTCACTCATCTTTCTCAATTCATTTTCTTCTTTAATCTCTTCATAAAGTTCTTTTATTTGTTTATTTGTTTCCAATAGTTTTTGAGTCTTACACTCAACCATAGCTTGAAGCATTTTTTTTTCGTCTCGTTTTTGAATATTTGAAGCTTTAATTTTTAACATAGCACGAACCTGAGCAAACAGTTCAATTTCATCAATGGGTTTTGCTAAAAAGGTTTCCGCGCCGCTTTCAAGAGCAAGAATACGGCTTTGTTTATCCCCTTTTAGTGCAGTAATAAACATCACAGGTACATCCATCAATTTGGGATGGGATTTGAGACACCTGCACACTTGATAACCATCCATTCCGGGCATAACAATATCCAGTAGAATGACATCCGGTTCTTTTTCACCTGCTAACGCGATCCCTTCTTTTCCGCTTAATGCTGTTAGTACTTCAGCTTTAGGAAAAGCTTCATTCAAAAGCGCTTTTAAGGTAATCAGATTTTCATGGTGATCATCTATTGCTAAAAAAATATATCTATTATTTTCCATAAAGCACCTCATTTATCACCTTAAAAAATTGTTCTTCAATAATTGGCTTTGGAATAAAAGCATCAAATCCATGTGATAAAATCATTTCACGTTCTTTCATCATCGCACTGGCTGTCAAAGCGATAATAGGAATATGCTGCAATCCTTGAGAGTTCCTAATAGCTCTAAAAGCTTCTATTCCATCTATGTCAGGCAAAGCAATATCCATAAGAATCAAATGTGGTTTATGATTTTGAGCCATTTCAACAGCTTTCCTGCCATCATGTGCCTCTATAACAGCGTATTGCTCGTTAATCAATGCCTTGATAGACATCATATTATCTAAATTATCCTCCACTACAAGAACAGTAGGATTATCTGGAATCGTCTGTAATTCTCTTTGAGGTTTTTCAGCTTCAACCTTATCATCAGTCAGCATAGCAGCAATTGCATTTTGAAGTTCTAAACGATTTACATCCCCTTTTTGGATAAGCTGATGGATATTATTGCGCTTCAAAAATTTAAGTTCATTCTTTGTGATATGTTTAGCAGTCAGTATCAGCACCGGTACATGAGTTGTTGGTTCCACTTCTCTTAAAGTTTTCAAGACCTCGAAACCATCAATACCGGGCATCATCAAATCCAGTATTATAGCATCAGGAATCGTTTGATCAACCATTTCTAACGCTTCGCTACCATTTTGAGCAACCATTACCCGATACCCGCTCTCTTCCATCAAATCCTGTATCTGCACAATAGCAGGTTCACTGTCTTCAACCAGTAAAATAGTCCCCTCAGATGAAAATGAAACTGGTTTGACATTGGCATCAATAGGCGTAAATTGGGACTCAGATACGGTTTTTATTTCGCCGGCTATGTTCTCATCAGCACAATTCAAAGGGAGGCTGATGGTAAATGTAGACCCTTTATC
>JAKSCF010000720.1 GCA_022360735.1 Clostridia bacterium | reverse complement strand
CAAGCTTTTATGGAATAAAAAAAGAAAAAAATATTGACTTTAGAGAGATCTAGGAGTAAAATATGAACTGATTCATGAATGTATTCACGAATCAGTTCAAGTTTGTTGGGAGAGGCAAATATGCAAAAAAATGAAATTACAACACTAAATGCTTTAGGTAAAATCTCATCGGTATTCGTTAAGAGAAGCAAAATTGTTATTCTATTATTACTGATGACTTTATTAATGGGTTATAATGCCATTACTACCATGACAAGAGAGTTTATGCCAAAAGTGACGATACCGACACTTACCATTTCAACCATTTATCCAGGTGCAACAGCAGAAGAAGTAGAGTCACTGGTAACAGATAAAATTGAAAAAGAAATGGAGCATATAAAAGACTTAAAAAAAATCAAATCCGAATCACAGTTGAATTTTTCGTTAGTAACGTTGGAATTTGAAACAGGTATTGATATCAAAGAAAAACAAAACGATGTAAGAGAAAAATTAAACACAGTTATAAACGATCTGCCGGTTGAAGCAGAACGCCCAATAACCAGTTACTTTGATACAGATGCCGTACCTCTAATGATTCTAAATGTGTCAGGAAATTATGATGAGGTTAAGTTAAGAAAAATTACTGAAGATATTAAGGATGATCTAGAAGATAAAATCGAAGGGTTAGGGCCTATTCAATTATCCGGAGGAAGAGAAAGGGAAATACAAGTCATCATTAACCCATATCATTTGCTTCACTATAACAGCAGTGTAGATGAAATTGCACAATCTATTAAAAGGTCTAATCTAAATTATCCAAGTGGTAGTACGACTTTGTCCGGGCAAAAAAGAAATATTATTACAAAAGGAAAAGTAAAATCAGTAAGTGATATTGAAAAAATTGTAGTAAGAAACACAAAAGGGTCAATTATAACCATTTCAGACTTAGCCCAAGTAAAAGATGGACTAAAAGAAATTTCTACATATTCAAGAGTATGTGTTATAGGTGAAAATGAAGCAGTAAAAAATGCATTGTCATTGTCCATCATAAAAAAGAAAAGTGCAGATATTTTCCATGTCAGTCAACAGGTTTATCAGGTGGTACAAGATGGAAAAGGGTCTGTATATCCAGAGGATATTACCATTTCCATCAGTGGGGATAATGCAAATATGATCAATAAGCAATTAACAGATGTTACGGACAACGCATTTTCAGGATTAATATTAGTCGTTTTAGTCATGTACTTACTGTTAGGGTTTAAAGAATCATTAATTGTTTCTACCGTTATTCCATTTACAATAATGATTGCCATGGTATTGATGAAGTCATTTGGTATGAGCATTAATAGTATGACTTTATTTTCTTTAGTGCTTGCTATTGGATTATTAGTGGATAATGCGATTGTTATTATGGAAAACATCGTTAAAGTACATGGTGAAGGCTATACGCCGGAATCAGCAGCAATCAATGCGACCAATCAAATTGCGCCTGCAGTTGCTTCATCAACTTTGACCACATTAGCAGCATTTTTTCCTATGATGTTAACACCGGGATTAATAGGCCAGTTTATGAAGTCACTCCCATTAACCGTTATTTTTTCACTGATTGCATCTTTATTAGTAGCGCTCATTTTAACACCAAATGCTAGTAGGTTTGTGTTATCTATGAAATTCACTAAGAAAATAAAGTCCAAAAACTTTATAACCATAAAAAATACAGCCATTGTACTAATGGTTCTGATTGCAACCATGACTGCTTTTAAATCAGAAACCGGATTTGGCATATATTCCATTGTATTTGGTCTCATTTTTAGCGTGATTGCTTATGTGAAACTTTTCAAGTCCTCTGGGGAGACTTTAGAAAAAATTATTTATGTCTATTTAACTTTTCTTAGCAGCGTCATCAGCAGTAAGAAAAGAAGGCTTCAGCTTATCACCGTTTTTGTAATCGTTTTTATAGGTGCTATGAGTATGATTCCTCTTGGATTGGTAAAATTAAATTATCTTGAAACCATTGATGTTGGAAAATTCTATGTTGACATTGAAACACCAAATGGAAGTTTATTGGAAGATACGTTAAAGGTAGCTACGGCTGTTGAAGAGGAATTAAACCATATTAAAGAAGTAAAATCTTATACAACAACGGTTGGAAATTTAGGGCAGGATAGTATGAATTTTTATGCTACCGAAAGTGGTAGTCATCCATCCATTGCAAGAATTCAAGTGGATTTAATTGATAAAAGCCATAGGGATAAATCATCTCAAGTCATTGTTAAAGAATTCAAAGAAAAAGTAAAAACCATACCCGGCGGAGATATTTATGTCAATGAGTATAAAGATTTACCAACAGAGTCTGCACCTATTACAATAGGCGTTGTTGGTGAGGATTTAAAACAAATGCAAAAAACTGCAGACTACGTTTATCAAGTTATAAGTGATACAAAAGGAACAACCAACCCAAAAAGAGGATACAAAATGAGTGCTCCGGAAATATCCGTAAGGCTCAACCAATTGAAAGCATCTGAGTATGGACTATCAACGTATGAAGTTGCAACATTTTTAAGAAGCTTAATATCAGGTGTTGAAGTATCCAAAACCAAAATGGATGGCGATGAATTGGATATTCGTATGAAAATTGAAAAACAAAACACATCCAACATTGAAGCACTAAAGTTTGTAAAAATTCAAACCATGAATTATGGTGCCATCCCTTTAGAAGAAATTGCTTTTTTTAATGAAGCTGTTTCATTTCAAAGCATTAGCCATGAGTCAAGGGATAGAATTATAAATGTCACTGCAGAAATAGAACTGGGGTATAACACTTTAGATGTTACGAAGGAGATACAACAAAAAATAGATAACAACCGGATTCCCGGCAACATTCGACTAAAATATAGTGGCGAGAGCGAAGAAATGAACAAATCATTCCAAAGTATGGGGATTAATATGCTGGTAGCCGTAATCGTTATATATATTATATTATCAGTACAATTCAACTCACTGTTACAGCCCATTTTTATCCTGCTCACAGTACCCATGAGTTTAATAGGTGTTTTTATAGGATTGTTCATTACTGGAAATAGTTTTGGCTTTATGTCTTTTTTAGGAATTGTTGCCCTTGTTGGAATTGCTGTTAACGGTGCAATCGTTTTAATTGATACCATTAATTACTATAGAGCAAATGGTTTACCCTTACATGAGGCAGTCATCAATGCCGGAAAATCCAGATTCATTCCAGTTATTGCAACAACGGTGACAACAGCCGGAGGCATATTGCCTTTAACACTGCGTCAAGATTTTTATGAGGCCATGGGTTATTCCATAGCATTTGGTTTATGTTTTGCAACCATGCTGACACTAATCTTAGTTCCGGTTGTCTATACTTCATTCGAAGAAAAATTAATAAAACCTGAAAAGGAGGTAGTAAAATGAAAAAACGAATCATCGTATTATTTTGCGTATTGGTTATAATTGCCGGCTGGTATTCAATGTCATCGTCAGAAGAATCAAATGAGGCAGAGCAAACCCAAATGATTGAAAATATAGTGACTGTAGATTATCCGATTTATTATTCTTTTGAAGATAAAATAAGTGTCAGTGGAACAATAACTCCAATTGAGGAAGTATTAATTTCATCTGCTATAAGCGGCAGAATTCAAGAAACTTTAGCAGAAGTAGGGGAAGATGTACAAAGCGGGCAATTATTAGTACGTTTAGAAGGCGAAATGTATCAATTATTACTTGAACAAAGCGAAAATGATGTTGAATTAGCTTTGCTGGCATATGACTCAGCCAAAGCAGATTATGAACGATATAAAGTCCTTCATGACTCAGGCAGTGTTTCCAAAGTTAACTTTGATAATATGGACAAAATTTATAAAATGGCTAAAATTAACTACGAGTCTTCCAAAACCCAATGTTCTATTGCAGCAAAAAATTTAAAAGATACTCTAATAAAGAGTAAGATCAATGGGGTCATAGCTGAGAAATATATCACTACAGGAGAAAATGTTTTTCCCGGCACACAGCTTTTCAAAGTGGTTGACAATCATAATGTGTTTATTATGGTTAAATTAAATGAGAAAAAAATAGATAAAATAGCAGAAAATACACAGATTCAGGTTGAACTTTCAAATAGTGAGCAGGTAATTGGAAAAGTTGAATCCATATCACCAATGCCTATAGAGGGTGAAATGAATTATGAAATAAAAATACGTGTTGATAACGCTCAGAATAAACTTAAGCTGGGAGGTTTTGCAATGGTATCCATTATCAGTGAAAAGTCAGATGGTCATTTAGCCATCAAGACCAAATGGATACACCAAGATGATGACAGACATTATGTATGGATTAATAAAAACAATCGTGCAGAAAAGAGCTATGTAGAAATTGGCTTAGAAATTGAGGATATGACAGAAATAATAAATGGAATCGAAGAAACAGATCAAATTATCGTCACAAGTAATAACAGCTTAAATGAGGGAGACTTAATAAAGTTAAGCAATTGAAAACAAACAAGTATCAATATGTTATGTTATTATTGTTTTAAAAAAAACAAAAATGATAATATGTATAGTTATTTTGTATGATATGGTATATAATTTTCATGGAATTTAAATAATTTGCACAAATAAGCGGCATAACCAACATGGACATTGACTAAAAAACTTTTTTATCCTAGGAGGTGAAAAAATGGGAGGACATGGACCAGCAACAGACTGGGGTGTCGATAACGCGGCCGGCTATAAGACAAAGCTTGGAATAATAATGTTTGTAATTTATGCAGTGATTTATGGCGCATTTATTTTAATAAATGTGATGAATCCAAAGATAATGGGAGCAGATGTCGGGAATATCACTTTAGCAATGGCTTATGGATTTGCTTTAATTGTTGGCGCTGTTATAATGGCATTAATTTACAACAAGTTATGCACTCAAAAAGAAAAAGAAGTTAATCATTAATACTTATTTTAGGAGGACTATATTCATGAATTATATACCATCGCCTTTTGCGATTGCTATATTTTCAGCATTTGTTGTTTCAGTGCTGGTGATTGCATATTATTTTGCAAATCGTACTAAGAGTTCGGAAGGCTATTTTGCAGCAGGTGGTACGATACACTGGTCAGTAAACGGAATCGCATTTGCGGGAGATTATTTATCAGCAGCATCATTTTTAGGGATATGCGGCATGATTGCCACGATTGGCTATGATGGATTTTTATACTCAATAGGATATCTTGCCGGTTGGGTTGTAGCACTTTTTATTGTGGCCGAACCCATGAAAAGACTGGGAAAATATACTTTTGCAGATGCACTTGATGCTAAGTTTAAATCCAAAGGCGTTAGACTTATGGCTGCAGTGAGTACCCTAATCGTATCCATCTTTTACCTTATCCCACAAATGGTCGGTGCCGGTACTTTGGTTACGCCATTATTAGGATTACCACATTGGGCCGGAGTCATAATGGTAGGAACCATTGTTGTCATTATAGTTGCAACAGCAGGTATGGCATCTACTACATATGTTCAATTTTTAAAAGGAGGATTATTGATTATATTCTCTTTATTACTTTCAATTATGGTCATCAACAAAGGCGTTATGGCTGAGCCAAATCTAAAAGACACATCTTTTCATAAAATGAGGACGATTAATATTACTTCTAAGAGTTGGAACAATATTGAAATTGAGGATCTATCCTATAAAGTTGAAAAAGTATTTTCTTCCGGTGATATGACTTTTGTCAAACTTATGAATGACGAAGGATTTTCTATATGGAAAGTTAATGACGATCATATTGAGGAGACGCTGTATGTTTCAGATACGCCGGAAGGAAAATTATATAACGGTGCACCTAAAAACGAAGGCAGGTTTTTTCAAGTAGGAAATGTTAGCCAATTAAACGGACAAGCGGTGAAAGATACAGGAAGCTTAGGCCCCTTCGAGTTTATTAGTAAAATAAAAGAAAGTACAATTATTAGATATAAAAGTAAAGTAATAGAAGATGGTGATAGTAAACATACTATTTATTATCAAAATCCTACTAACGGCAGAGAGCTGCTTAGGCCAGGTATGGCTTACAAGCTGGATAATGATAAAGGATCAAAATTGATTGATAAACTAGACTTTGTATCACTTATGATTGCGCTGTTATTTGGGACTGCTGCCTTACCCCATGTACTGATTAGGTACTATACGGTACCGGACCCGGCAAGCGCCAGAAAATCGACTATTGTTGCCATCGCAGGAATTGGATTCTTCTATATCCTAACCATATACATGGGGCTGGGAGCTATGATTAATGGTGTAATAGATGTGACAAACAGCAATATGTCTGCACCACTTCTTGCCAAATCATTTGGTATTGGAATATTTTCAATTATATCAGCAATAGCATTTGCAACTGTACTTGGTACGGTAAGCGGCCTTATAGTTGCTGCATCAGGAGCTGTTGCACATGATGTAATGGATAAATTTATGAAAATAAAATTAACCGATAGAGCCAAAGTAACGGCAGGTAAAATTGCTGCTATATTGGTGGGAATAATTGCTATGATACTTGGTGTATTATTTGAAGGTATGAATGTATCCTATTTAGTTGGGTGGGCATTTGCTGTTGCTGCATCAGCCAATTTCCCTGCAATAGCGATGGTATTATTCTGGAAAAAGACCACTGCAAAAGGCATTATGGCATCGGTTGGAGTAGGATTGTTTTCATCACTTGGACTGATCTTATTGTCACAAAAAACTTTCGATAAAGTATATCATCTTGTGGATGTGACTGCTCCGGTTCAGTTGAATAACCCGGCTTTAATCTCTATACCACTGAGTATATTAACAGTAGTTGTCGTATCGTTAATGACTCAAAAAGATACAGAGATGATACCAAATTCATAAGACGTTATTCATCTGTTACGTCAAATAAATGTCGCCTCCTAAATCAAAAGTATTAGGAGGTTTTTTTATTGTCATGATATGATTGCTGAGTAATAATGAATTTTGCAATTTAAAAAGCATCCATTAGGTTATAGATTTTTTTATTTTATGGGATGATATGAGTATCAGGAATGATATAATATAGTGATATTGAATCAATATAAAAGGAATTAACCTAAAAAAACTGGTTAATGATATATGACGGAGGATCATCATGAGTAAAAGTTATTCTATTACCACCTTTGGATGTCAGATGAATGAGCATGATTCTGAAATTTTAGCAGGCATGCTTGAGAATTTAGGATATACAGAGTCAGAAGAAATGGAAGATGCCGATATCATCATCCTAAATACATGCAGTGTCAGAGAAAATGCTGACTTAAGATTTTTTGGCAACCTTGGACAGCTTAAGCACATCAAGAAAAAGTATCCTGAAACAACCATTGCAGTGTGTGGCTGCATGATGCAGCAAGAGCATATTGTTGAAACAATAAAAAAGAAATACCCTTTTGTAGATATGGTATTCGGAACTCATAACCTTCATGAATTTCCAGAATTGCTTTCAGATACTTTAAGTAACAAAACAAAGTTTGTTAAGGTTTGGAAAGAAGCCGGAGAAATAGTAGAGAATTTGCCTTCTAAAAGGAAATTTGAGACAAAAGCGTTAATCAACATTACTTATGGCTGTAATAATTTTTGTACTTATTGTATTGTGCCTTACACGAGAGGAAGAGAACGCAGCCGAAAACCTGATGATATCATTAAAGAAATAACAACATTAGCAGGTAACGGAACAAAAGAAGTCATGTTATTAGGTCAAAATGTTAACTCTTATGGCAAAACACTGGATGAGAAAACAGATTTTGCTGATTTATTATATCAAATTAATGATATTAAAAGGATTGAAAGAATCCGATTTATGACATCCCATCCCAAAGATTTATCACAGGATTTAATAAAAGCAATGGCTGAGTGTGAAAAAATATGTAATCATATTCACTTACCGGTTCAATCCGGAAGCACCAAAATATTAGAGCGCATGAATAGGAAATATACCAAAGAGCATTATTTAAGCTTAGTAGAACAGTTGAAAGCCAGTGTTAAAGATATTGCAATTACCACAGATATAATCGTTGGCTTCCCCGGTGAAACAGAGGATGATTTTAATGAAACATTAGATTTGATTGAAAAAGTACGTTATGACTCTGCTTTTACATTTATCTACTCGCCTAGAAAGGGAACACCTGCTGAAAAATATGAGGATTTAACGGATAAGGAAGTTAAAAAACAGTGGTTTAATCAACTTGTAAAGGTGTTAAATGATATCTCACTAGAAAAAAACAGTGCCTATATGAATCGCGTTGTAGATGTTTTAGTAGAGGGAAAAAGTAAAACCGACCCTACCAAGTTATCAGGCAGAACTTCCAGCAATAAGCTGGTTAACTTTTCATCAGAGAAGAACTTAGAAGGAAAAATTGTACCAATAAAAATTTCACATACAAAAACGTTTAGCCTTGAAGGAGAATTAGTCTCAATCCAAGATGTGGATGGAAATATTTATTAAAAATAGGAAACAAGGGGACTGTAATGCTTGAGTTGTTTGAGATCAAGATTGAAGATGATTGGATACGTTCAAAAAGACAAAAAGTTGCTGAGGCATTTAACCGTGAATCTAATCATATAAAAAACGGTAATATCGAAATCATTTCTAACCAAGATTTAAGACTGTTATTTGACTTGTATGATGAAATTTTTTTAAATGATTGGTTTAGAAATAATTATGAAGGCAAGATGGCTTTTTCTCTTTCGAAAAGAATGACTAAAAGTGCCGGTGCTACAATCTGCCCTAAAAACATTCATAAAATAAAGCCAAAAGATTTGAAACTGGAAATAAGAATGGGTATCAATTTCTTTTTTAATTATGACTCCCTTCAAAAGGACAAGATGGTAAGTGGTATAAGAACCAAAAACAGCCTTGAAGCGATGCAAATTGTTTTTGAGCATGAAATCTGCCATGCAATAGAATTTATCTATTTTAATCGCTCCAGCTGTAAAGGAAAAAGGTTTAAAAACTTAGCATTTAATCTGTTTGGTCACACTGAAAGCTATCACAGGCTACCTTCAAATAAACAAATAGCCCTTGAAAAGCTTGGGCTTAAAATAGGTGATGCTGTTAGCTTTGAGCTAGACGGCAAGAAAACAGCAGGCATCATATCCAATATCAATAAAAGAGCCACCGTTATGGTAAGAGATAAAAAGGGTGATTACCGAGATGCCAAAGGCGTACGCTATTCAAAATATTATGTACCTTTACAACTCTTAAAATGAAAAAAACTAGAAAAATGAATACAGGTGTATGAATATTCGTTTTTTTGTGTTCATTTGGTCAGAAAATTTAGGTGGCAGATGAGCTATAAAAGTCGTGAACAAACAGGACGTTTGTTAGCAAACTTAAGCCATGGACGGCGATTGTTTGCGGTCAGACTTTTATAGCTCATATGCCGCCAAATTTTCTCCAAATTAATACATTAACGAATATTTATACACCTGTATTCATTTTTGGATACCTCAATATTCTAAAGAATATTTTAATAGCCTTTGACTCATAATATCTTTAGGCGGGCTGTATTTCATATGACTGCTGCCTAAAATAAAATGGAGGTGATTTCATTGAAAAAAGTAGCTGTAGAAGATACCTTAACCAATGTAAAAAGCTATTTAGAAAACAATGGGTATTCTGTAGACTATCTCAATAACAGTAAAGAGAGCTTAGATATTTATGACGCAATTGTCGTGTCAGGTCTAAATAATAATATGTTAGGCATTCAAAATTCAAAAACAAAGAGCAGTGTTATTGTGGCAAAAGGCCGAACACCGGAAGAAATAAAAAATGAATTGAAAGATAGAATGATATAATAGAAGAATCCATTCCTTTACATAGATTTTGCTTAGGCAAAATCTCAGGTTATCGAAAAAGTACTAGAAAAATGAATACAGGCGTATAAATATTCGTTAATGCATTTATTTGGAGAAAATTTGATGGCATATGAACCATAAAAGTCTAACCGTAGGCAAACCGCCGTCCATGGCTTATACCTACTAACAAACGTCCTGTTTGTTTACGACTTTTATAGCCCATCTGCCACCTAAATTTTCTGACCAAATGAACACAAAAAAACGAATATTCATACACCTGCATTCATTTTTCTAGTACTTTTTCGATGACCTGAATCCATAAGCATATAAAAATATATCTTATGGATTTTTTATTGGATAGAGTTGAGGTAGGTTTTGATTGATGCTCTTTTTATAACGATTGGCTAAGGGAAGTGCTCAAAATATAACAATTGCATCTGTTGGCAAAGTATAATTGCCCAAAATGCAACAGTATTTCTGGCGTATAAGCTGTAAATAAAATCACCGGATAAAAACAGAAAACCATTGTAAGCATTGAAAATACATTGTTTATCAGATATAGATCAAAATATTAAGAAATTCATTGATTGCTTGAATTATGGCATATTAATTGCTGTATTATAAGCTTTATTTAACTATGTGCAAAATAAGGAGACAAATAATAATGAAAATAGGACTGCTGAAGGATATTAAGCCGGGAGAATCCAGAACAATAATGACACCGATTGAAGTTCAAGAATTAGTTAATAATGGCCATCAGGTTTTTATTCAAAGTAATGCAGGGGCAAATGCGGGATTTTATAATGAGGATTATCAGGAGGCCGGCGGTGAAATCAGAGCATCTATGGAGGAAATTTATAGTGAATGTGATCTTGTTACTAAGGTTAAGGAATTTACTCCAAAAGAATATAATTTGATCAGAGAAAATCAAATCGTATTCACATGCATTCATCCTGCTGCTAATAAAGAAGAGGTAGACGCATTACTAAAAAGTAGATGTATAGCCTTTACTGCTGAGGATAGTCACAGATATGGTTCGCCTAATTGTGAGGTGGCAGGTAAATTAGGCGCTTTAATGGGTGTTTTCCATATGCTGAGCACCAATGGCGGAAGCGGTAAATTGATTTGCGGTATAGGTGGAGCGCCGAGTGCAAAAGTTTTAATAATGGGAGCGGGTATAGTCGGTAAGAGTGCTGCTCACATTTTAGCGTCTTTAGGAGCTTCCATAACTTTAATGGACATAAACATTGGAGTGCTAAGAGATTGCGAAGACATATTCCCTAAAAACGTTCAAACAGCATTTTCAAATCAATCCAACATAAAAAATTTATTACCTAATACGGATCTGGTCATCAACTGTGTAAAATGGCCTAAGCACAGAAATGACCACCTTATTACAAAAGACATGCTAAAGCTTATGAAAAAAGGATCAGTTATAGTTGATATCAGTGCAGATGTAGGCGGAGCGATAGAAACATATAGAGCAACTACCCATAATAATCCAACCTATGTGGTCAATGATGTTATTCATTATGGTGTTGATAATATCCCCGGTGCGGCGCCTCATACCACCAGTATAGCTTATTCTGCTTCAATGCTGCCGCACTTTAAAGCGATTGCAGATTATGGGGTAGAGGAGGCATGTAAAAAGGATGGGTATTTAAGAAGAAGTCTAACGGCTTATAAAGGAATTTTAACCCATGAAGAAACCGGCGTTATTCAGAATAGAACATGGGAAACACCGGAAAAGGTATTGGGATTAGAGAATGAAGACAATTTGAATTGGGCGCCGAAAGCTGTAAATCTATAAAAAAACCATAGTAAAAAATTTTTTTAAATATATAATAAATTAAAAGGAGGAAGGATTATGGAAATAGGATCACATTTAGGTATTATTTCTTTACTACCGGCAACAATCGCAATTATTCTAGCATTTAAAACGAGGAACACGGTATTTTCATTGGCTGTAGCAATCTTTGTAGGAGTTTTACTAGCAGGAAAAGGATTAATGGGCTTTCCTACTTTGCTTAAGACATCATTAGGGACGACCAGTTTTTCTTGGATTCTATTACTTGAATTATTTATTGGTATTTTAATTGCATTTTTCCAAAGAACAGGTGCCATCCAAGGATTCACAAAAATTATGGAGGATAAGGAATTTGGCAGAGTAAAAATTCAGCTTACGTCTTGGGTAATGGGTATGTTTGTATTTTTCAGCGACTACTTTAGCCCGCTATTTGTAGGATCAACCATGAGAAGCTTATCCGATAAAACAAAAATTTCTCGTGAAAAACTTGCATACATTGCGGATTCCACTTCAGCTCCAGTTAGTGTACTTGCTCCAATAACCGGATGGGCAGTTTTTATCTCAGGGCTTATTGTAGGCCTGGGGCCTGTACAGGATGAGGTGCAAGCGATTCAAGTATTTACTAGATCGGTTCCCTTTAACATCTATGCCATAGCGGCGGTACTATTGGTTGGGCTGTTTTCCTTTGGCGTCATACCAGATTTTGGTCCCATGAAGAAAGCAGAAGAAAGAGCACTGAAAGAAGGAAAGGTATTAAGAGATGGTGCTGAGCCGCTGGTAGGAGAAGAATTAACGGATACACCTATGTATGAAGGCCATAAGCCCAATATCTTTCTAAACTTTATATTTCCTGTATTAATAGTCATATCCATAGCCATAGGAACATTCATTACAATGAAATCAGCCAAAACAATGGAAGCTTTCCTCACTGCATCGGTGACACTTGGAATAATTATGAGAATTCAAGGCATCCCATTTAAAGATATTATGAAGACGGCCATGTCCGGCATGGAGGGTGTTATGCCTGCAATCATTATTCTAGCATTATCTTATACCATTAATGCGCTCAGTAAAGAAATGGGAACAGCTAATTATATTATCTCTGTTACGCAAAGCTGGCTGACACCAAGTCTGCTTCCATTCTTAACATTTATCATTGCGGCCATAATATCATTTTCTACAGGAACATCCTGGGGAACATTTGCTATAGTCATGCCTTTAGCAGCACCATTGGCCTTTAATTTTGCCGGCAATGAAGTGACTACATTGGTATTGGCGACTATATCGGCAGTAGCAGGCGGCGGCGTATTTGGAGACCATTGTTCGCCACTTTCCGATACAACGATTCTTGCTTCCACCGGAGCAGCTTCAGATCATATCGACCATGTTAAGACCCAAATACCCTATGCACTATTGGCATCAGGAATTGCTTCCGTAGGATATCTAATTATTGGATTTGTAGCTATATAACTACATAAAAAATCTCAGCACCTTCAAATGCGAAGGTGCTTTTATAATCAAAACAAAAGGGACGGTTCTTTTTGTTTGGGTAAAAAATAACATGTTTTTCATGGTTAAATGGTGTATTATAGTATTAATAGCTAATGATGGAACAGCTTATGAAGGGATAATTTATGAAAAAAGCCGAAAAGAGTTTTAAGATACTACCACCTAGAATACCTAAAGAACTGACATTAATTGAAAATTTCGAAGAACAATTTGAGGACGAAGACCAGCTTTATAGGAAGTTGATTTCTAATTGTATTATTGACAACCAAAATGCTGAGAAAGTTAGTTTTAAGGAAGTTGTATTTCGAAATGTTATTTTTAAAAATGTAGCATTGAGCAGGGCGGATATTGAAGATGTAAGGTTTGAGAATTGTGATTTATCAAACATAGATTTGAGTGAGTCAATCATTCATAGATCAGAACTTGAAAACTGTAAAATATTAGGGGCGAATTTAAGTGAATCTTCATTCCAAAACGTAGTCATGAGAAAATGTAATGGCAAGTATGCAAATTTCAGATTCTCACGTTATAAAAGAGTCGGATTTGAAGAATCGTTACTTAGTTTTGCTGATTTACAATGTTCTGAGTTCAGTGATGTCAGCTTGGTTAACACAGATTTTCAACAATGTCAGATGTCAGGAACTCAATTAGAAGGTATTGATATGAGTACTTGTAATATTGAGGGGGTAGGTGTTGGGATTGAGGATATTAAAGGAGCTATCATTTCACCGCTCCAAGCAGTATTTTTAGCCGGATTATTAGGTCTGGTGATAAAAGATGACTTATAAAAAAAATGTTT
>JAKSCF010000736.1 GCA_022360735.1 Clostridia bacterium | reverse complement strand
TTGAATAGGATCAAATACATGTGTCTCAGAGTTTAAAACTCTGGGATTTTTTATAGCAATTCATAATTTGCCACAATTACAGCGAAAGCATACTTTTCTAACCTTATTCTAACAAACCTTAAATGATATGCTAATGTATGATAAATATACTGTAGTAGAGGTGATTTGAATGTTTGAAATGATGCTGGGATTATTTTTTGTATTTTGTGTTTTTTTCTTTTTAGTAAAATTAGGAATAGGTATTTTAAAAATATGTCTTATTCTCCTATGCCCGATACTGATTTTAATTGTTTTTCCGATTATTATCGTTCCTGCTATGGTAATAATTGGAGGAGGCGTTATCATAGTGGCGTTCTTCAAACTACTATTTTAATGTGAACAAATCATATTATTAACCAGAGGAGGTATTCTATTTTATTTTTAAATTCCTAAACCGATTTAAAGCACCGATGATTTCATGTTTTCTAGGTAAAGCAATGTTTCCCGGATGACCTCTGTAAGGAGATATGATGTCCAATCCTTTTGTGTTAATGTCTTCATATACTTTTGCGACGACTTCGGGCAAGGTTGATTGATGGTTTACAATCTGTTTGCTTATGTATTGAAGTATAAAACAAATGGCGTTGGTTTGATTGGGATCAATGAGCTGTTCTAAATCTCTGAGATCAATATCGGTTCTGTTATATTGTATACCGTCAATGCCTCTTGGTTTGACTTTGGCATTGCCGGTAGAAAATGTAGGGCTCAATAAAACTCTATTGGGTTTTGCTTGTCCATGGTGATTATCTTCTGCTTTTCTCGAATTTTGAGCCTGTTGGATAACCGCTTTGGCTTTTTCTGTAACGTCTTTTGGTTGATATTCATCCATCATAATAACGTGGTCGGCAACTTCAAAATAGTCTCCTGAGCCTCCGATAACCAATATTGTAGACACACCTTGTTGTTTATATAGGGTTCTGACTTTATCAATAAAAGGTGTAATAGGCTCTTTTTCTTTTTGAACCAACTTCTGCATTCTTCCATCACGAATCATAAAATTAGTGGCACTGGTATCTTCATCGATTAACAGTAATTCAGTTCCAATCTCTAATGCTTCCATGATATTGGCAGCCTGTGAAGTACTCCCGCTGGCATTTTCTGTTGAGAATCTTACAGTATTTTGTTCCATAGGCAGGTTATTGATAAAAGGTGAAATATTAACCTTTTCTATACTTCTTCCGTTTTCAGCTTTGATTTTTACCCCATTGTCCAGAGTAACGAGATATTCTCTTCCATCATTAGCAATATGGTCATAAACACCAAGCTCAAGAGCTTGCAGTAATGTAGATTTTCCGTGAAAGCCTCCCCCTACAATGAGGGTGATACCTTCCGGAATACCCATACCCTTAATAGGGCCGTAATTGGGCAGGGTAAGTTCGATTTCATATGCTTTTGGACTTTGAAAGGGGACCGCCTTTTTTATCATGGGCCGTTGGGAAATGCCGCTTTCTCTGGGAAGTATGCTGCCGTTGGCAATAAAGGCTACCAGCTTTCTTGCTGTCAATACCTCACGTAAAGCATATTGATCTTCAGCCAGCTTTACTTGGTTATACAGCTTTTCTTTAGAAATGGCATTGAAAAATAAAGAGGCATCGACGATATGCGGCATCACATCAAGGAATATTTTCTTTGCCTCTTTGGCAAGTATTCTTCTGCCGGCAGCAGGAAGTCCTACTTCCAGCCGTGCTTGTATTTGTTTTTGGTCAATCACAACGTAATTTCTATCTAAAATTTCCTGCCCGCAGTATCCAATAGAAAGCAATCCACTTTTACCCGAACCGCTTATTATAGGGGATATTTGGCGTATGTTCTTTGCAACGGTCCTGCTTAAAAAATCTATAACAGCTCTTTTTTTATAGGAAGTGTTATATAGCTCTTGCGGAAACTTTCCTTTTTCTCCGGGTACTGTTACGCGGATTCTTGAGGGAGAAGCAAAGGGATCTCCTTGTACATAGTCAATGGATAAAACAAAATGACTGTATTCATACTGGCCCTGTATTTCTTTATAGGCCTTATAACCTTTTCCATCTATTCTATTCAATAATTTTTCAAGATCTTTAAAGGATTTCAACACAATCTCTCCTTTTTACATGAGATTCCTTATTTTTTCATATAGAGTACATTCTAATCTTACTGGAACATTAAAATGATTACAAGTTGTGTTTTATAATTTATCTAGTAATATCAATGGTTATAGGTTAAACTATTGAAAAGATAAATATAAATGGAGGTGATATCCCTATGAATTATGATGAAATTTCAATAATCAAACAAGCGATTGAGCATGAATATGAAGGATATGAGTATTATTTGGCACAGTCAAGGAAAATAAACTCGGATGCAGTGAGCGATGTATTTAGGGATTTAGCGGAAGAAGAGATTCTTCATGTAAGCTGGTTGGAGGAATTATTAAAATTCAAATATGAAGGATTAAGCGTTAACATGTTAAAGTTTATTGATGAAATTTCTCCACCTGATATTTTTGACTGGGGTGAAATCAAAAACTTTAGGTTTGAAGATTTAAAAGAAGCGTTTCAACATATTATGGATTTAGAGCTTGAAGCTGTTAGATTTTATGATGAAGCCGGTAAGCGTGCCACAGATGAACCAACCCAAAAACTATTTAAAAAACTGTCCGAATGGGAGTTATCTCATTATCAAATGTTTAAAAATAAATATGATGAAATACAATAAAATGCAGACATGAAGTTCATGAGATAAAAATACAGCACCCAAAAAATAGAAGCAAGAATACCTAATATTTTGATTCAAAAAAATAATTAAAATAAATGGGTAACTGCTTGTATTTTTCTAAATATTCTGATAAAGTGATTATAAATTTAATAATGGAATAATAAATGCAATGATGCATTTATTTTGTTGAGTGATGGAGCTCATGCAGTATATTTATCATACCTGTGTGAGCTTTTGTTTTTTTGGTAGTGTTAGTACAATTTTATTGGAGGTGATTTAATAATGAATTTAAGAAGCAAAATCAGAAACCAAGTATTTACATTCAAATCTGTAAGAGATGTTTTAGCAAAGGCAAATAATGAAAAATCGGGTGATGCTCTTGCAGGTATATCTGCTTTTAAAGCAACAGAGCGTGTTGCTGCAAAATTATGTCTCGCCAATATGCAACTAAAGGACATCTATGAAAATCCGGTTATTGCCTACGAGATTGATGAAATTACCAGGGTTATTTATGATGATATTAATTTGAGCATATACAATAGTATTTCAAGGTGGACCGTAGCAGAACTCAGAGATTATATTTTGAGCCGTAAGGCCACACAAAAAGAGCTTTTAAATCTAAGCCGAGGGATGACAAGTGAGATGATTGCAGCAGTTGCAAAACTAATGTCTACAATGGATTTGGTCACCGCTTCGAAAAAGATTAGTATCCAGAGCCATTGCAATACAACAATCGGTTTGCCTGATACACTTTCTTTTAGGAATCAACCCAATCATCCTACCGATCATGTTGACGGGATATTGGCATCTATTAAAGAAGGTTTAACTTATGGTTGCGGCGATGCTGTGCTTGGAGTGAATCCGGTGGAAGACAATATTGAGAATTTTAGGCGTATCATGCATTCAATTGTAAGTTTTCAAAAAAAATATGACATTCCAACACAGTGTTGTGTGCTTGCACATGTTACCACTCAAATGCAAGCCTTAGAAAAAAAGATACCTATTGACTTATTGTTTCAAAGTATTGCAGGGACACAGTCTGCAAATGATGCGTTTGGAATTTCTGTAAAAATGCTTGATGAAGCACAGGAAATGACGCTTAAATTAGGCACATCGGCTGGACCAAATGTCATGTATTTCGAAACAGGACAAGGTTCAGAAATATCTTTGAACTGTCATCAAGACGTTGACATTATGACGCTTGAAGCCCGTTGCTATGGATTGGCAAAAAGGTACCAGCCATTTATGTTAAACAACGTATCCGGGTTTATAGGACCTGAAACCATTTATACAGGGAAAGAAGTCATTCGTGCTGACTTGGAAGATTTGTTCATGGGTAAGATGCATGGGCTTCCTATGGGAATTGCGCCTTGTTACACCAATCATATGAAAGCAGACCAAGATGATCAAGAAATTGGTACAATGCTTTGCGCTATGGCAGGTTCAACTTATTTTATGGGTGTAAGTGGTGGCGATGATTGCATGTTGAGTTATCAAGATACTAGTTTTCATGATGATGCTAGTATTAGAGAAATTTTAGGTTTGAGACCAGCGCCAGAATTTGAAAAATGGCTTGAAAAGCATGGGATTATGAAGGATGGACTATTGACTGAACTGGCTGGCGATCCTTCAATTTTTGAATAATAAGGAGGTAACAAATGGACGAAAATTTGAAAAATAAAATTGTTCAAGAAGTGATGAATCAATTAGCTGCCTATTCAGACAATGATGAAACAGAACCAATTGAATTAGAATCAAAAGAAATGATAGGCATTGAAAATCCCCATAACATAGAGGCATTGAAAGTAATGAGAAGTTCGACACCTGCAAGAATACTTATAGGGAGAGCCGGAACACGACAAAAAACGGGTTCGTTATTAAATTTTCTTGCAGATCATGCAGCAGCGGTAGATGCAGTTTTTACCGAAGTCTCTGAGGAATTACTAAAGAAACATGATTTATTTAGTGTTCAAACAGTGGTTGTAGATAAAAATATGTATTTAATGAAACCAGAGTCTGGAAAAAAGCTAACTGAAGAATCAAGAAATATAATTTTAGAGAAATGTCCAAAGAAAAAGAAAGTGCAGCTAATAATTGTTGATGGACTAAGTTCTACAGCTATAGAAAACAATCTAGATGATATACTTCCTGCTTTTACACAAGGTTTGAAAACAGAAGGGATCGAAATGGGCGTTCCATTTTTCGTTAAATATGGACGAGTTGGTGTTGAAGACGAAATTGGAAAAATGTTGGATTGTGATGTGGTTGTACAATTAATTGGTGAGAGACCTGGACTTACCACTGCTGAAAGCTTGAGTGCGTATATTATTTACCGGCCAAACGATAATACTGTTGAAGCAGACAGAACCGTTATTTCAAACATTCACAAAGGGGGTACGCCTCCTGCAGAAGCCGGGGCGCATCTTGCAACGGTAGTCAAAACTATTTTAAATCACAAAGCTAGTGGCGTAAAACTATCTGAAATGTTGAAAAATCAATAGGAGAATTGCATGGAAAATGGAGCATGTGAGGTTATTAATAGTATTGGAATTGATATTGGTACAACAACGACTCAATTGGTAATCAGCCAGCTGACAATTAAAAATGTTGCACCAGGTTCGTTAGTACCCCGAATGCAAATAACTGAAAAAGTAATTATTTACAAAAGTAAAATTTATAGGACACCTATTCTAGAGGACGGTTTAATAGATGCTGAATCCATTTATTACTTTATAGATTTTGAGTTACGTGAAGCAGGTTTCAAACCCGATAGTATTCAAACAGGTGCCGTAATTATTACTGGTGAAACAGCAAAGAAAGAAAATGCAAGAAGAATATCAAACAAAATTGCCGACTTTATGGGTGATTTTGTTGTGGCTACAGCAGGTGGGTGTCTCGAAGGTATCATAGCAGGCAAAGGATCCGGCGCTTGTGAGTATTCACTCAAGCATTACTGTACGGTTGCAAACATTGATGTAGGTGGAGGCACTGCTAATATTGGTATTTTTAAGAACGGTGAGGTCATTGACAGTTGTTGTATCAATGTTGGAGCACGGCTACTGCAGTTAGATTCTCAATCCGGAAAGATTTTAAAAATTGAAGAACCATTGAATTCAATTTTAAAATATATGAATGTCCAGTTACAGGAGGGAAGTTTATTCAACAAAGTATTATTTGATGATATTTGTTCCAACATGGCATTAATCATTTGGAATGTGTTATTTGGCATATCATTACCACAAGAGATTTCAAGTTTAATTTTAGGGGACCCTATTGGTTATGGTGATGAGATTGATGTTATTATGTTTTCGGGTGGGGTCGCCGACTGGATATACGAAACATCTGTTTCTCATGAAATCCCACAACTATGTCAATATGGGGATGTTGGTCCACTATTAGGTGAAAGAATTAAAGTTGTTTTTGAATCAAAAGGAAGAGTACTTACCAGACCGACTGAAACCATTAGAGCCACAGTAATTGGTGCGGGATCACAAACATTAGATGTGAGCGGAAGTACCATATTAGTTGATAATGACTTGTTACCGCTTAAAAATATTCCAGTATTATTACCTTTTAAAGAGGCTTACACACTAACTGAGGATGGAATAAAGTTAGCGGTTCAGAATAGTATCCGCTTATTTGCAAACTATGATTTTCCTACGCCTATTGCTATTGCTATATCAGGAAAACATTGCAATAGCTTTGAAGAAATGAAAATTTATGCAAAAGGAATCATTGCCGGTTTGAGAAACCATATAGAAGAGGGCTACCCAATTATCATTATATTGGAACAAGATGCAGGAAAAGTAATGGGCCAATCCATTAAAGCGCATTGCAGCAATAGTCAAATTATATGCATCGACCAGCTAAAAGTTGCAGAAGGCGACTATATTGATATCGGAAAAGCAATCTCTGGTGGAAGTGTTGTTCCTGTTGTCATTAAAACATTGGTATTTGAATCAAATACTAGTATGTGTTAAAAGATTATTATGACGTTGATGATATTAAAAATAGAACCCCAAAAAAAGTTGAATGCTTAATACAAATATGTTATAATTACATCAAGTACAACGGCGTACTGGATATTAAGCACTGAGGCTTGTAGGGATCATTAGATTACTGCGAGCTTTTTTTGTAGAAGGAGAATATCTAGTATGGAAAAACAGCGTGTAATACAAGAATATGTACCAGGTAAACAGATTACGTTAGCACATCTTATTGCCAACCCAAGACGTGAGGTTTGTAAGAGACTGGGGTTAAATGAGGATACCACAGGTGCTATTGGAATCATGACCATTACACCCAGTGAAGCGGCGATTATCGCAGCAGATGTTGCCACTAAAGCTTCTGGCGTCCAAATTGGTTTTCTTGACCGATTTAGCGGTTCTTTGGTGATAGTGGGTGACGTGGGTAGTGTTCATGAAGGACTCAAAGGCGTCATTAAAGTTCTTTGTGAACTCTTAAAGTTTTCACCGGCACAGATAACGAGGTCTTAATGGTTAAGATGATGTTGGTTGGGAAAACCAATGCGGGAAAAACCTCATTGATACAAATGCTAAATGAAGAAAGATTGTATTATAAAAAAACTCAGGCTGCAGAGTATTACGAAAATTTTCTCGATTTGCCCGGAGAATATTTGGAAAACCCTCGGTATTACAACGCTATCATTTCTATGTCATTTGATGTCGATATTATTGCACTTGTTCACAGCGTAGACAGTAACATGTGTGTCTTTCCACCCAATTTTGGGGATATGTTTAATGTAAAGGTTATTGGAATCGTGACAAAAGTTGACCTTGCATCAGATCTAAATCATTTAAATCAAGTGAGAGAATATTTATTGGAAGCAGGTTCAAAAGAAATATATGAAGTAAGTGCAGTCACCAAAGAGGGCGTGGATGCGATTAAGAACTTAATATGGAATCAGTAATCTAGTGCAGTTTTAGACAAAGTTCTAAAAGGGAGATGCTTATGAGGAGAAAGATTGTCATCGCCGATGATGAACCAATCACTAGAATTAACCTTGCAGAAATGTTAGAAGATGCAGATTACAGCGTAGTGGGCCAAGCTGTTGATGGATTTGATGCGGTTGAACTTTGTAAAAAACACCATCCAGATTTGGCGATTCTTGATATTAAAATGCCTCTTATAGATGGTTTAATGGCTGCGAAAATCATCAATGAGGAAAATTTGGCGGGAGGGATTATATTACTTACAGCGTACAGCGGTCGGGAGTTTATTGAAAAAGCAAAAGAGAACAGTGTCTTAAACTATATGGTAAAACCCATCACAGAAAAATCTATCATACCTGCTGTGGAAATTGCTTTGCACAAAGCGGATGAGATCAGAAAAATAAAAAACGAAAACCTTAAATCCATTGACAAGCTGGAAGGCCGTATTCTGGTTGATCGAGCTAAGAGTCTGCTGATTAATAAAGAGAATATGACTGAAAATGAGGCATACAACTATATTCGAAAATTGAGCATGGACAAACGATGCTCTATGAAAGACATTTCAAAAGCACTTCTCATGAAAGACTAGGGGGAAGTTTTTATGTTAGAAAAGCTTTGTATGCAATACACAAACCTTGATGAACAAGACATCAAGTTATTGATTTCCATCAGTGAACATTTACCCCTTATGGCAAACCTTATGAAAGCAGATGTGTTTATTGATTGCATGACCCGTGAAACTGGGGTTGCTATCGTTGTTGCCGAAGCAAAACCTTCTATGTATAAGTCAATGTATAAAGAAACAGTTGTGGGTGAATATGCGTTTAGGCACAACGAACCTGCAGCGGTCCGTACACTGGAATTGGGTATGCCAACGAGAGATTTAAGGGCCATCACACAAGAAGAGCAGATTGTAAAACAAAATGTTGTGCCCATTAAAAATGACAGGGGTGTGACCATTGCATGTTTAATTGTAGAGACCGACGTGTATGACAAAGAAAAAGACAACGCTAGAATGCAAATCCTTTCAGAAACCACCGAACAATTGACAGAGAGTTTGATGAATGCCATGAATGAAAAGATTCATGTGCATCCATACTTGAACGACGGAGTCGTTATTTTTGACAGACATGGGTTTTCACAAAGCTTAAATCCTGTTGCAGTGCAGATTTACAGAAAACTGGGATACTTGGATGAACTGGTAGGTATTCCTTTTGAAAACCTTGTCCTTGACGGCAGCCATTTTGAAGAAGTGCTTCAGTGCACAGCAACTAAGAACTCAGAGGTGGACATAGGCAGCTTCACTTTAAAAGTTAAATACGCCAGCATGAAACTTAACAATTCCGATTTGGCTGGGATAATCATGATTATAAAAGACATTACTGGGGAAAAAGCAAAAGAAAAGGAACTGATTTCAAAGTCCGTTGCTATGCGTGAAATTCACCATCGGGTAAAGAATAATTTGCAGACCATTGCCAGTTTGTTAAAGCTTCAGTCTAGGCGTATTGAAAATAAACAAGCGCAAAGGGCATTTGATGAGAGTATTAACCGTGTTATCAGCATAGCAGTTACCCATGAAGTTTTGGCACAAAAAGGTGTTGATGATGTGGATATCAAAACAATATTGGATCGAATTATCACTAATGCTACCAGTGTTCTCAGTGAGAATTGCTGCATAGACCTTCAGATTACAGGCGATTCATTTGTTATCAGTTCAGACTTGGCTACTTCTATTGCTTTGGTGGTTAATGAACTCGTACAAAATTCAATGCAGTATGCATTTGTAGGGAGAGAAAAAGGTCGATTAGAAGTCAAAATTCAGCGTGGTATTCAGTACTCAAGCATTCTTGTCACAGATGACGGGGTGGGGTATAACATCGAAAATGCCCGTGAAGGCAGTTTGGGCATGAAGATTGTTAAAAGTATCATTAACGACAAATTAAAAGGATGTTATTCCATTGATTCTAATGAAAATGGTACTAAGGTGAGTTTTGATTTTAAGATGAAGACAGAATTAACTGAATAACTTGTGCAGTGAAGCACGAGGAGAAACCTAACGGTGACGTTAATTAGCGTAATTGCGCTTTTTTACGTTGTTTTTTTGTTTTTGGGGAGGACAGTGTGAAGCAATTATTAAAAAGTGTGGGCATAGACATCGGTACATCAACAACTCAACTGGTTTTTTGTACGATAAAAATTGAAAATATGGCGGCAGCATGGACGATTCCTACGGTAAGAATTGTAGACAAAAAAATCATTTATAACAGCAGTAGCTACTTTACCCCATTGATGGACATCTTTACGCTGAATGCTGAAAAAATTAAAGAGTTGATCCTTAAGGAATACAATAAAGCCGGGGTGACGCCAAAAGACGTCAACACAGGTGCTGTGATCATCACAGGTGAAGCAGCCAGAAAAGAAAATGCTCAGGAAATCGTTAACATGCTTAGCAGCCTGGCAGGTGATTTTGTGGTTACCACAGCGGGGCCAGATTTAGAAGGCATATTGGCGGGCAAAGGGTCAGGTGCTTGTATCTATTCTCAAGACCACGCCTGTACAGTGATGAATTTAGATGTTGGAGGCGGTACAACCAATGTGGCAGTGTTTAAAAACGGGGACGTAGTGGATTCGGCTTGTTTTGACATAGGTGGACGGCTTATAAAACTGGATCAACAAGGTAATGTCACTTACTTATCCAAAAAGATGAAAGCACTGGCTCAGGTATTGGGGGTTAACATAAGTGTCGGTGATCATCCTCAAGAAAAAGCGCTTCGTAAAATTACAGATACACTGGCAGATACCATAGTGAATGTTGCAAAGGGCCATTATGAGCATCCTATTCTCAAACTTTTGATAACGGACCATGGTTTAAAATTAAAAACACCATTGAACTTTATTTGTTTGTCGGGTGGTGTTGCTGATTGTTTGACGTTACAAGGCAGCCATTTATACCCCTTTAATGACATAGGTGTACTGCTGGGGCAAAGCCTAAAAAAAGCGCTTGACGGATCGGGGCTAAATATCTTAGAAGCCAAGGAAACCATAAGGGCTACAGTAATCGGTGCAGGCATTCACACCACTAATATCAGCGGAAGTACCATAAACTATGACCATGAGGTCCTGCCGCTTAAAAATGTACCTGTGGTGAAATTAACGGCAGATGAAGAAAGCCATTGGGGCATGAAAAGGGTTGAAGCCATTTGTAGGCGTGTCAACTGGATACTTCATGATAATGCGTTACCACTAGTGGCATTTTCAATAAAAGGCAGCAAAAATTACGGCTTTGATGCTTTACAGTCTTTAGCAGAAGATATTGTAACCGGCCTTGATCGTATTATTCGTTCTGACCAACCATTAATTGTGTGCGTTGAAAACGACATGGCAAAAGCACTGGGACTGAGCTTAAGAAGGAATCTATCACAGAGCAAACCTGTGATTTGTATAGATTCAATACGTGTGGACAATGGGGACTACATTGATATTGGGATACCTGTCGCCGACGGACAGGTTCTGCCGGTAATTATCAAAACTTTATTATTTGGTTATTAAAAGTGAGAGGAGTGAAAGCATGAAACTCAAAACATCATTATTTGATCAAGTGTATCAATTTACCAGCCTCAAAGAAGTATTGGCCAAAGCAAATGAAGAAAAATCAGGAGACAAAATGGCTGGTATTGCAGCTGAAACAGTCACTGAGCGTGTTGCGGCCAAAGTGGTACTCAGCCGTCTAACACTTGAAGACCTCTACAACTATCCAGTCATTCCCTATGAATCAGATGAAGTCACACGTGTCATCTACGATGATTTGAACACGACCATCTATGAAGAAATAAAAGGTCAGACAGTAGGTGAATTTAGAGAATGGCTGCTGAACGAAAACGTAACAGGTGACATGATCAGACGCATATCTCGAGGACTGACTTCTGAGATGGTAGCCGCGGTTACAAAACTCATGTCAAATTTAGACTTGATTTATGCGGCTAAAAAAATCAAGATAACGGCACACTGTAATACCACCATTGGGCGAGAGGGTATCCTTGGCATTAGACTACAGCCAAACCATCCCACTGACAACTTGGATGGCATAATGGTGTCTTTGATGGAGGGATTGACTTATGGTGTTGGTGATGCGGTTATCGGGTTGAACCCTGTAAACGACACCGTGGATAATGTGATGAATGTTTTGAAAATGTTCGACGAATTTAAAAACAAATGGAACATTCCAACCCAACAATGCGTTTTGGCACATGTGACCACACAGATGGAAGCTATCCGAAAAGGAGCGCCTTCCGATTTGATTTTCCAATCCATTGCAGGCTCCCAAAAAGGCAACGAGGCATTTGGTGTAACAGCAGATATACTTCAAGAAGCGAGAGAACTTGTTTTGAAACAAGGCACAAGTACCGGACCAAATGTCTTGTACTTTGAAACGGGGCAAGGTTCTGAACTCTCAAGTGATGCACACTACGGTGCTGACCAAGTGACAATGGAAGCACGCTGCTATGGGTTTGCCAAGCGATTCAAGCCCTTCTTGGTGAATACCGTTGTTGGCTTTATTGGACCGGAATATCTTTATGACAGCAAACAAGTGATACGTGCAGGACTTGAAGACCACTTTATGGGTAAACTCACAGGCATATCAATGGGGGTAGATGCTTGTTACACCAATCACATGAAAGCTGACCAAAACGACATAGAAAACCTGGCGGTTCTATTGACTTCCGCAGGTTGTAACTATTTCATGGGCATTCCTGCAGGTGATGATATCATGCTGAACTACCAATGTACCGGCTACCATGAAGCGCATACATTGAGAAGCTTGTTAAAACTCAAACCGATTAAAGAATTTGAAGCCTGGCTGGAAGATATGGGATTGTTAAAAGACGGCAAGCTTACTGACAAGGCCGGCGATGCTTCAATTTTTATGAAATAGGAGGGAGGGGAAAAGATGTCTGAGGCCGACTTGAGAAAAATAATTGAAGAAGTGGTTAAATTGTACTACGAAAACAGTGAAATCAAGCCTGAATCCAATATATCATCTTCCAAACAGATTATTGATGAAGGTGCTGTCGCTGATATTACAAAGTACAATATGGAAGATTATCTATGTATTCCAAATCCAGAAAATAAAGACGCCTATATGAACTATAAAAAATCAACACCTGCCCGTGTGGGTATTGGGCGGTCAGGTCCACGCTATACAACAGATACTATATTGCGATTTAGGGCAGATCACGCCATCGCACAAGATGCTGTGTTTAATAATGTACCTGAAGAATACCCAAAGAGCAAAGGATGGCTTGCACTGCAAACCGTTATCAAGGAAAAAGACGAGTATTTAACCAGACCTGACCTTGGAAGAATTTTGGATGAAGCTGCAGTTAATGCTTTAAAAGAAAAATATGCCAGCCCACCAAAAGTATTGGTCTATGTTTCAGATGGGTTGTCATCTATCGCAGTTGAAACCAATGCATATGACACATTTAAATCCATTGAGATGGGTTTAAAAGCACAAGGTATTTCAGTGGCGGAGCCATTCTTTTTAAGATATGGCAGGGTGCCTGCCATGGATCATGTGGCTGAAGTAACCGGTGCGGAAGTGACGGCTGTATTAATCGGTGAACGTCCGGGGCTTGCCACCGGAGAATCCATGAGCTGCTACATGATTTACCGTGGAAAAGTAGGTAATGCAGAATCTTTGAGGACAGTTGTCAGCAACATCCATAGAAATGGTACACCGGCTGTTGAAGCGGGTGCCTATATAGCGGATATTATTAAGCGCATACTCAACGAGAAAAAGAGTGGCGTTGATTTAAAACTCTAGGAGGGATTCTCATGAGAAATGATCCATTAAAAGTTACTGTATTAAGTGTAAAGCTCATACCAAATGTAGACGAAAGTTTAAGAGAAAAGCTAAGTCTACCCGAAGGACACCGATCGTTGGGGATGATCACAACAGATTGTGATGATGTGGGTTACACAGCACTTGATGAGGCAACAAAGAAAGCAGAAGTGTCTGTGGCTTATGCCAAATCCTTTTACGGCGGTGCAGACAATGCCAATACAAAACTTGCAGGCGAGTTTATTGGAATTTTATCCGGACCGACGCCTGCTGAAGTGAGAAGTGGTCTTAATGCAACGATAGACTTTATCGAAAATGATGCGTGCTTCTATAGTGCCAACGATGATGATTCCATTGCATATTATGCACATTGTATATCTAGGTCAGGAAGTTACCTATCTGAAATGGCAGGCGTAGAAGAAGGTCAAGCCATTGCTTACTTAATTGCTCCTCCAATTGAAGCTATGTATGCCTTAGATGTAGCGCTTAAGGCTGCTGATGTAAAAATGGCAGCGTTTTATGGTCCGCCTTCTGAAACAAACTTTGGGGGTGGATTATTAACCGGAAGTCAATCTGCGTGTAAAGCGGCATGTGATGCTTTTGCAGAAGCGGTTAAGTATGTTGCTGATAATCCAACCAAATATTAGGTATGAATATGAAAAATAAAGCAATTGGTCTCATTGAAACAAAAGGATTGGTGGGGGCCGTTGAAGCATTGGATGCGTGTCTTAAGGCGGCCAATGTAACGATGGTCAGTAAAGAAAAAAGTACTGGTGGATTAATCACCATTATTGTTACAGGTGACGTAGGTGCTGTAAAAGCGGCTATAGAAGCAGGTACTGATGCCTCAAAACGCGTTGGTACCATGATATCGGCACATGTGATTCCTAGAATTTCAGATGAGGTGTTTGATACTTTTTATCATGGAGAAGCGGAAAAGAAAAGAGAATCTGAAGTACAGGCGAAGTTAACGCAGCCAACCATATCTGATGCGTCACTTTTTCTGGAAGGCTATGATTTAAGTGACATAAGCATTTATAAAGTAGCGGAACTTAGACAGATCGCGAGAGCATTAAAAATAACAACCATGGATCGAAATAAGATAAAATTTGCCAATAAGGTTCAACTTACTGAAGCCATTCAACAGCACTTGAAAGGAGGCATATGATTATGGAAAACTATGATCTAGACTTGGCTTCAATTCAAGAAGTCAGAAACCTGGTGTGTGCGGCAAAAACTGCTCAGCAAAAATTTTCAACTTGTTCATCACAAGAGATAGATAAAGCAGTGGAAGGACTATCAAAAATTGCTTTTGAAAATGCAGAATACCTTGCAAAAATGGCCTGTGAAGAAACAGGGTTTGGCATTTGGCAGGACAAAATGCAAAAAAATATTTTATCCAGTCAGAAGTTGTGGACTTTTATGAAGGATATGAGAACGGTAGGCATCATCGATGAGTTTCCTGAAAAGAAAATCATACAAATTGCGACACCAATGGGGGTTATTGCAGGGTTGATTCCTTCAACCAATCCAACGTCTACTGTGATCTATAAAGCGCTTATTGCTTTGAAATCAGGTAACAGCATTGTTTTTAGCCCCCATCCTTCGGCGGCAAAATGCATTTTAGAAACGGTTAAAATTCTGCGTAAGGGATGCGTGATATATGGTATTCCCGAAGACCTTATCGGGTGTATTTCTATCCCAACCATAGAAGCCAGTGGGGCTTTAATGAAGCACAAGGATGTTGCTATGATTCTGGCCACAGGCGGGGCAGAGATGGTAAAGGCGGCATACAGTTCCGGCACACCAGCACTTGGTGTCGGTCCGGGCAATGTGCCAGCATTTATTGAACGCACTGCAGACATAGAGGATGCGGTTGAGAAAATATTTTTATCCAAAGGGTTTGATAATGGTACGGTGTGTGCTTCTGAACAAGCCATTGTCACAGAACGCTGCATTGAGAATCAAGTACGTGATGCTGTGATCAGACAAGGTGGGTATTTCTTAAAGGGTGAAGATCTAGAAAAAGTCAAAGGTATTATGGAGAAATCTAACGGCAGCATGAACCCCAATATTGTTGGGAAGCCTGCACAGTTCATAGCAAATCTTGCGGAAATATCTATTCCAGAGCATGTAAAACTCCTTGTGGGAGAAGAACCCGGCATAGGTCCTCAACACCCATTCTCAAAAGAGAAGTTGACACAACTTATAGGTTTTTATGTGGTGTCAGACTGGAATGAAGCGTGTGAAACGTGTTTCAAGCTTTTAAAAAATGGTGGACTTGGTCATACACTTTCCATTCATTCTAACAATGAAGAAGTAATTCGTGAATTCGCCATGAAAAAACCCGTTTCCAGGTTCTTGGTAAACACACCTTCAACACATGGTGCGGTGGGTTTGAGCACTGGGCTTGCTCCTTCCATGACTCTGGGGTGCGGAACCATAGGCGGCAGTGCGACCAGTGATAATGTGACACCACTGCATTTAATCAATTCAAGATGGGTGGCATATGGGCTGGATCCGGTTTTGCCTTCCAAGGCAGTTGAAGCAGAAATAGAGGTTGATAAAATATGTCAACTTGTTTTAGAAGAGCTCAATAAGGTTTATAAAATAAATATTTAAAAATATGAGGAGGTAATATTATGGCTACACTTAATGCACTTGGTATGATTGAAACTAAAGGTTTAGTTGGCTCAATTGAAGCGGCGGATGCAATGGTTAAAGCAGCTAATGTAACTTTAATTGGCAAAGAAAAATCTGGCGGTGGTCTTGTGACTGTACTCGTAAGAGGCGATGTAGGAGCAGTAAAAGCAGCAACGGATGCAGGTGCTGCTGCTGCAGAGCGCGTGGGCGAACTTATTTCCGTTCATGTCATTCCAAGGCCACATGCTGAAGTGGAACTCATACTTCCGACAGGGGGTTCTTCTTCAGAAAAATGAACTCGGTTAGACCGCCCAGTTGTCATAACATAACTGGGCGAACCATCTGAGGAAGGGGGTTAATATGGCTCTGATTACTGAAACGTCCTTAAGGGCGCAATTTAAAAAAGAAATACCCACATCCATCTGTCTTAAACCTGGTGACATCATTACCCCGTCTGCAAAACAATTTTTAAAAGAACGTGGTGTGGTGTTGCTGGAAGAACAAGCTCAAGGAGACCATCATGAAAGACAGGAACGATCTGTGAAAGAAAATATTTATAGTGATTTTCATTCAATACAAAAAGAATTTAAGCCTAAATACGTTTCAATTTATGATGGGGGGTTATATGAAGAAAAACCGGAGCACATGACGCATTTGAAAGGCAATAAACTGGTTTTAAAAGAGGATCTAAGGATCGTCTTTAGAGGAAGAATAGACAGCCTTGAAAGCTTAATCATGGAAATCCAGCTTCAGTTGTTTGCTTCGCCCATAAAAGAAATCATTGGGAACCTAGATGAAATTTTAGATATCGTCAGAAAAGTATTGAGGTCTGAAGTCATTGATGAACCTATTGGCATTGACACATTATTTGGATTAAACGACAAAGAGTTAAGAGAGCATTCACACCATCCTCAGAAATATTACGGGATTGAACATTTTTTACCGGATGTGTCCATGGGACTTGAGGTAGTGCTCCTCAACAAACTGAGGACTGAAATCAGAGAAGTTGAACTTGTTGCCATAAAGGCTTTTAAGAAAGATTATGCCGTGAACCGAGATGACATTATAAGAGTTTTCAACCGTTTGAGCAGCGCAGTATATATTTTGATGTGCCGCATACGCGGTAACTATTATTCTCAAAAGTAGGTTGTATTATGGATAAAAAGTTAATTGAAGAGATTGTAGGAAAAGTCATTCAAAATTTAAAAAATACAAAAGGTACCATACCGGTAGAAGCATCCGGGCGCCATATCCATCTAAGCAAAGAAGATGCCATAACGCTTTTCGGTACAACCCAGCTCACCATCCAAAGAGAACTGTCTCAGCCAGGGCAATACCTGTATAAGGAAAAGGCCATGCTTATGGGACCTAAAGGTATTCTAAAAGACGTTGCCATTCTTGGACCATGTCGTGGCAAAACACAGGTAGAACTCTCCATAACAGATGCAAGAAGCATTGGGGTAAAACCGGTTGTAAAAGACTCGGGTGATTTGAATGGTGCTTCAGATATCATTATTGCAGCTAACGGCAAAGTCGTTGAAGGGCATGGAACCACAATTATTGCAAGGCGGCACCTTCATATGAGACCAGAAGATGCTTTAACCTTTGAGGTGTCCGACGGAGAAATTGTTGCGGTTCGGGTGTATGGATCTAGACAAACGGTTTTTGAAGAGGTTTTGGTGAGGGTAAGTCCAAGCTACAGTTTGAGCCTTCATCTTGATTATGATGAAGCCAACGCTGTGGGGCTATTAAAAGATTCACGAGGGGAAATCGTAAAATAAAGGGTGATCATATGTACAAAGTGAGGTGGCTGGATTGAATACAATTAATGATATGAATATAGAAATACTTGTTAAGCATGTGCTCTTCCGCCTTGGTGAAGTTGAAAAAGCTGTTCTTTTAGAAAGTCTTACTTATGAAAAAGAAAAGATAGATGATCTCAAAAGCTCTTATTTGGTTACATGGGTACCTGATGCTGAGGCGGTTAGGGTAGAACCACGAAATAAGGTTTTCTTTCCATCATTAAGCTGCAAAGCATTGATGGAAACTTTTCTCGGCATTGGTGGTCAACCTGTTTCAGATGAACTGCTGTCGCTTTTATTAAGAGGTGTGCCGGTACACATCAAAGCCGGTTGGGTGGAATTATTGACCATTAAAACCCCTAAAACGCCACTGCTTCAGAAACATTATGATGCTTTAAAGGTATTAACTGAAAGCGGACTTGTGATTGAAGAGCAACAAGAGGACCATGAACTCATAAGCGTGTGTCAATCAACTGAGGCTCATGGTCAAGGAAACGTGATGCAGCATACGAGAAAATTGTTAAATGAGCAACACGTTAGAGACTATGAGCAATTGGGTGCAGCAGGCATTATGGTAAATCAATCGGCCATTATAACGCCATTGGCACAGGATTACCTACGGCAAAGTCAACTGATGATAGTAAGGGAGTGATTTTATTATTGTAGGGAAAGTGATTGGAAACGTATGGGCCACGAGAAAGGACCAAGGGCTTAATGGTTTAAAACTTTTGGTGGTAAAGCCTATTGACCACGGTTCTGGAATGAACCGTCCCGAACTTGTGGCTGCAGATTCTGTGGGTGCAGGTATTGGTGAGCTTGTGCTTGTGGTTACAGGAAGTTCTGCAAGGCGTGTGGATGACAATGACCAATGTCCACTGGATGCCATGATTGTGGGTATTGTGGATGAGGTCGAGGTCAATGGTAACATTGAACTGTAGGAGGCGATATGGACATCATAAATAGAATTTTAGAAGCAGGCGTGGTTGGCGCCGGTGGTGCCGGATTTCCCACACATGTTAAGCTAAACACTTCTGTAGACACATTCATCGTCAATGGGATTGAATGCGAACCATTGCTTGAAACCGATAAATATTTGATGCGTGAACATGCAGGTGCATTGGTGGAAATTATTGAGACTATTCAAGATCATTTGAAAGCTGCACATGCAGTTATTGGCATCAAAGATAAAAACAAAAAAGAAATAGAAGCGCTTAAAAATGCTATAAAAGTATCTAAAAGTTCAGTTGAAGTAAAAGCAATTGGCAATTATTATCCTGCAGGCGATGAGCATATTTTGGTACAAGAAGTGTGCGGCAGAAGCATTCCGCCGGCAGGTATTCCCCTTGATGTGGGTGCGGTGGTATTAAACGTGGCGACGCTTCTTGATGTTAAAAGGGCGTTGGAAGGTCTTCCCGTTATTTCCAGGGTCATTACCGTTACAGGCGATGTGAAAAAGCCAACACTGATTCAAGTGCCTATTGGTACGTCCATAAAGGCGTGTTTGGATTTGGCAGGTGGACCGAAAAAGACAAACTACACGGTTTTAATGGGTGGTCCCATGATGGGCAGAGAGTGTAAAAGAGATGCCGTTGACACAACATTTGTGACAAAAACTCTGGGTGGACTTGTGGTTATTGACGACGATAGTTACTTAATCACCATGAAGCGGCTGCCCATGTCACATATCATAAGAAGGGCAGAAAGTGCGTGCATTCAGTGTCAGATGTGTACGGACCTGTGTCCAAGGTATTTGAACGGGCATCCACTTTTTCCACACAAAGTGATGCGTGCCATCGGGATGCATGAAAAAAATCTCCATGCCATAAAATCTGCATTAATCTGCTGCGAATGCGGTGTATGTGAACTTTATGCGTGTCCTATGGGCTTATCTCCTAAAACAGTCAATCAATTTGTAAAAAAAGAACTCATAAAAACGGATTATCAAGTTGAAAGAGATTCATATGTGACGTACGAACCGCTGGATATGATGCCTTATCGTAAAATTCATACACAGAGGATGATGGCAAGAACAGGATTGATGAAATACGAAGGTATTCGCTTTCAAGAGATGGTGACTCATAAGCCAGATAAAGTAACGATTTTATTGAAGCAACATATTGGTGGGCCGGCAGTGCCCATCATAAAAGATGGTCAATGGGTTGATGCAGGAACAAAAATTGCATCGATTAATCAGGGCAGACTTGGTGCCAATATCCATGCCAGTATTTCTGGTAAGGTGAAAGCTGAGGTTAATGCCATTGTTATTGAACATTCAGATCATGCGGAGGTATTACCATGATTAGAACATTGGGTTTAATCGAACTAAATAGCATTGCCCGCGGGTATGAGGTTGCGGACACCATGCTTAAAGCAGCTGAAGTTGAACTGTTAAAGGCCCACACCATATGCCCCGGCAAATTGATTACCATGGTCAGCGGCGATGTGGGTGCAGTTAAAGCATCGGTACAGGCAGGGGTTGAAGCTGGATGTGAAAATGTGGTGGATCAACTGGTACTGCCAAATTTAAGCACTCAGATTATCCCTGCAATAACCGGATGCACCATGGTAATTTTAGAGGATTCGGTTGGCGTAATGGAGTTTTTCAGTGTTGCCAGTGCCGTGGTAGCAGCCGATAAAGCCCTAAAAGCGGCTAATGTGAGTTTGGTGGATTTAAGACTAGGGTTTGCCATTGGCGGCAAAGCGTATGTCATTTTGACCGGCGATGTAAGTGCCATTACGGCAGCGGTGGATGCTGGTGCACGTGTGGGTGAAGAAAGTGGTATGCTGGTACGTAAAGTTGTCATTCCAAGACCGCATGGGGCGCTGAGACATGTGTTTTTATAGAAAGAGGTGATGAGAATCGGTAAAATATTAATTACAAAAAATAATGTGTCTGATTTTGTTCAAAATCAATCCAAAGAAATTTTCATCAGACCTGATATGATTCTGTCATCAGGAGCGATGGATATTTTGAGAAATAGAGGGATTGCCATCCATTATGGTGAGCAACCCATAAAGGGTGGAGGCAGTTGTAAGATAAAAGATTTAAGAGGTGACATTGAAACGATTTTACGCACTGAATTTAAAATCGATGATGAAGAAAGCTTAAAACAAATCGTGGAGCTGGTTCTTAAAAAAGTGTAAGGATGAATGAAGGAGGGAAATTAAATGAGTATTAATGATATTATCGTCTATATCATGGTTGGATTTATGGTATTAGGGGCAGTTGATAAAATCATTGGCAACCGATATGGGTTGGGTGAAAAGTTTGATGAAGGTATTATTGCCATGGGTACTTTGGCTGTGGCAATGGTGGGGGTTGTTTCTCTTGCACCTGTACTAGCAAAGGTATTAAAACCGGTGGTCGTTCCTGTGTACACATTCTTAGGTGCGGACCCTGCAATGTTTGCAACCACTTTGCTTGCAAACGACATGGGAGGTTATCCTCTGGCCATGGAGCTGGCATTGACCGAAGAAGCGGGTTTATTTGCGGGTTTAATTCTTGGTGCCATGATGGGTGCTACCATTGTATTTACCATTCCGGTAGCCCTTGGCATCATCAGAAAAGAAGATCATCCATTCCTTGCCAAAGGCGTGCTTGCAGGGCTTATAACGATTCCAATAGGCTGTTTGGTCGGTGGTATAGTAGCTGGTTTTGATCTGAGCATGATTCTCAGTAACCTCGTTCCAATCATCATCGTCTCATTGTTGTTGTCACTTGGCTTGTGGCGCATTCCGGATAAAATGATCAAAGGATTTATTGTGTTTGGCAAAGGCGTCGTTATAGTTATCACAGCAGGCCTTGCTGCCATTATCGTTGAAACGCTGACAGGCATCGTCATCATTCCCGGTATGGCACCGATTTGGGATGGTATTGAAATCGTGGGTGCCATTGCAATTATGCTTGCTGGTGCGTTTCCTATGGTTTATGCCATTACAAAGATATTCAACAAGCCACTTTTAAGACTTGGTAAAGTTTTAGGTATGAACGATGTTGCTGCTGCGGGTATGGTTGCGTCCCTTGCTAACAATATCCCAATGTTTGGACTCATGAAAGATATGGACAATAGAGGTAAAGTAATTAATGTTGCTTTTGCAGTCAGTGCTTCTTTCGTATTTGGGGATCATTTGGGCTTTACTGCAGGCATTAACCCGGACATGATTTTCCCAATGGTAGTTGGGAAACTTGTAGCGGGTGCCAGTGCCGTTGCATTAGTTTTGATATTTGTAAAAGAGCGCAAAACAAACGAATAATTAGAATCGGAAAAGGAGGTAATCATGCAGGCTGTTAGTAGAGATTTAATTGAACAAATTGTTAAGCAAGTGTTAGCTGTGCAATTTGGTGAGCAATCAGATCCCAATCGATCTGTGGATCCTAGTGGTGTCATAGCCGTTCGTGGCAGCAAGATCAAACTTGAACCCTTTGACACTGGAAAACCGGGTGATAAAGTTTGGTTAGCAGACATATATACTGTGGATGAAAACCCTAGACTTGGTGCGGGTTTCATGGAGATGGACCACACGACATTTGAATGGACTTTGAATTATGATGAAATTGATTATATAATTGACGGCACCCTTGAAATCATTGTAGATGGCAGAGCGACGGTAGGGCATGCCGGCGATGTGATAATGATTCCAAAAGGCAGTAGAATAAAGTTTTCAACGCCAAGTACATGTCGGTTCTTATATACAGTTTACCCGGCGAATTGGGAAGAACAGGCGTAAAAAATGTATAAAAATAAATATGATACAATAAAATGCAGATTATGGTTTTCATAATCTGCATTTAAGGTTGTAGACAAATTGAATGTATAAATATGTAGAATAAAAATTTGAGAAAGCGGAGATACTGTATATTTAGATAAGTTTATTAGAAAAATGCTTTAAACGACATGTATGATCTAAAGAAAATAGGTGAGGAGGATGACATAAAAATATGAGTGAGTTTTGCTATTATAGAGTATATAGGCTCTGGTAATGGGAAAGCTATTAATAAAGCGGCATTTTATTCTTAAATAGATTAATGGCAACATCTATAGAGAATAAAGGCAACTGGAACGATATACTTGTCAATCTGTTGATTAAAGATAATATCGTTGCAGATAAATAGAGCAATACACATTATAACAGTTATAAATTTTTCAAATCATCACTATAAGAATTTGACTTATATAAATAAATATGATATTATTACAACTGCTTAAATGAAATAGTAATAGAATTAACATGTTTTTCAGTCAGTACTTATACAATGTATACCTGATTTAGAAATTTATTTGTTATGTATTGCAAGGAGTTTAAGAAAAATAAATTTTGGAGGTACACATTTTATGAATGGTACAGTAAAATGGTTTAATGCAGACAAAGGATTTGGATTTATTACAGGAGAAGATGGACAAGACGTATTTGCTCACTTTTCACAAATACAATCTGAAGGATTCAAAACGCTTGTTGAAGGACAAAATGTCACTTTTGATGTAGTTCAAGGTGCTAAAGGCCCACAAGCAGAAAATATTGTAGTTCTCTAAACCATAAAAATTCGACCCCTTATATAGAATATAAGGGGTTTTTTATTTTTTTTAAATATAAAGTAAAATTGTTTTGAGTTTGGCCCTGTAGTTTAAATCTACAGGGCTTTAATGATGCAATCTTTTATAATTAAGAACATAAATTTGTAATTTTAATATTATATATTAAATCTTTTTTTGTTTTTATTTAAAAAGAAAGGGAGGATCTATTGATGTGAACTATTTAAACAATTTTAGTTATTTAGATAGAATAAGATTTAGCCATGGAACCAATCAATTGAGAACTGATTTCTACCAGATAGGACAAAGAGACAGACAAGAAGCCGTTAAACTAATTAATGAAAAGAGGCTACGTTTTTATTCTCTATTTGCGCTTTTACCTGAAATTCAAACTCTGGATTTATATGGTGATCTGAATTCAAGAAATATAAATGCACTTAAAACGTGTGCCCAAATTTTACAGGATAAAAAATTAGAATCTAAAGTCACTCACTTACATGTTGAAAATAAGGAAATGACGCATCAGGCTTTAAAATGGATGGTGGAAACCGGTAGTGAAGATGACGGATATAATGATGATTTTGATGGTGTAATCGATAGTTCTGTAGCACTTTTAACACAAACTTATCAGGATAAAACCGTCTTACCCAAAGCAGCTGAGTTGATTTTTAAGCGGAATAAAAGAGGGTTGCTGATCCATGACTTAACCTGGGGTTTCTTTCAATCCAAAGATCCGGTGACGCTAACATTAGTTGCTCAGTACCTTCTCTCACCGGAGAAAAAAGATGTAAAGCTGGCCAGAAATCTTTTGAATTATGATAGGACCATAGGTGTTAGTAAGAACACGAGTAATCGAAAACTGTATGCATCATATCTTTCATGGCTCAATGACAATTATTCGTTCTTATATTTTACAGGAGAAAGCTTTCAGTTAACCAGCAGACCCACACCTTACAGAGTCGACTTAGGAAGTAAATATTTGTGCAAAAGCATATATCCCCATAACAAAACAACAATCGTACCATTAACAGAAAGAGAAAGCAGATGCTTAGAGGCTTTTAATAAACTGGATGCATCAGAGCAGAATTTACTGTCTCAAACATCTCTAAGAATTTATAAAACAAATTTTAATATGTGGCGTGAATGGATAAAGCAGCCGGTCAGGCAGCAGATCAAAATGGCTAAAGCAGGCTTAGGGGGGAATACACGATGATTATAATCTCCGATAAGCCGGTAGATGGCAATACGATAAGTAGAGAGTATCCCGTCAATAGTTTTGAATGGGATATTATCAATAAAATGTCTTTAAGTGATGAAGAATATTTTTATGATACCTCTGAACAACTCAACTTTGAATTATGGATGCGCCAAGAGATCATTGAAGCTTCAAGGCAGCTCAATAGAAGTGGGATGGCTTTTGCTGTATTTCGTAAGGCAAGGTGTAATCCCAGATACTGGGAACGGACCAGCGAAGGCGGCTTTATTACAAGAAATGATGTAAGGTCCAGTGATGCGACTCTAGATATTTTTGTTAATGGTGGTCAATACGCAACAGAATGTGCAACGGCAATGGTGATGATATATTATAAAGCGCTTCTCAGCATATATCCTGAACAGCTTTATAATCAGGTTTTTCCTCAAATATATTTAATGAACTGGCACAATTTAGATCCCCTTATTGAAGAGGTGGGCGATACGAGGCAAGTGGCAGACTACTTACCGGGCGATCGCAGGTATTTTGCTAATCCTGATGTAGATCCAATACATGCCTATATGCAAGGGGAGAATGTTATTGATTTAGGGAATGGAACGTATTATGGACATGGTATAGGAATAGGCAACGAAAATGCAATAATTCGTGTTTTAAACCGATATCGCAGAAGGGATTCCCAACAGTCGGCCTATCTCCTAGACGTAGCAGGTCGACCCAATTTCATTAAATTATCGAATATATACCACCAATTTGTTTAACCGGATAAAGTTAATAAAATATTGATACAACACCTTGTTTTGATCCATAGATAGACAAATCAAGGTGTTTTTAACATTAACAGGTACAAAGATTAAATAAAGTTAAGGAATGTAACCGTATCTAAACTGCATAACGATTATGAAAGTAAGAAACAATATAGATTATAAACTAAAGGGAGCATTCATTAATGAAAGGATTTAAAAGGTTATTTCAAAAAAAAGAAACTGATATTCCGGGACCAAAACTTGACTCAGAAAAAAATATAAAGCAAAAGCTGCCTAAAGACCTGGAAAAAAAACAAGAACTGATAAAGCCGTTTATCATAAAAAGTAAAGATGTTATTTCTCGTTCCTTCATGATACAGGGGGAGAAAAATATTTCTGCTGTGGTCATTTACCTGGAAGGTGTTATTGATTCAGATATTCTCAATCGCGATATACTAAAACCTTTGATGATAAAAACGTCTATAGAAGAAACATTAAAACAAGAAGGCACTAAACATTTTATTGAACGCATCTATCGATCCACCTTAACCATCGGACAAGTACAAAAAGTTAACACATTAGCCGAACTGGTTCAGAATATATATGATGGATTTGCCGTACTATTGTTTGATGGATTTACGGAAGCTTTAATGCTTGATATTCGTCTTGCACAAGAGCGTTCCGTTGAGGAACCGGATACAGAAAAAACTTTAAGAGGTCCTCGTGAAGGATTTATTGAAAATTTGGTTACCAATATAGCCATTATTCGTCGGAAGATTCGAGATCCCAATCTAGTCGTTGAAAAAACCATGGTTGGGAAAAGAACCAGAACGGATTTAGCATTTCTTTATATTGAAGATATTGCAGATCCTAAAATCGTTTCAGAAGTTAAAAATAGGATCAATAAAATAAACATAGACGGCATATTGACGACAGGTTATATCGAGCAGCTAATGGAAGATAACCCTTATTCATTTTTCCCACAAATCCAAGTAACAGAACGTCCTGACAAGGTGGCGGCTAATTTATTGGAAGGTAAAGTTGCCATTATGGCTAATGAGACGCCTGTTGTATTAATAGTTCCCAGTCTATTTGTTCAATTTTTACAGGGGTCAGAAGATTATTATGAAAGAACAATTACGTCATCATTCTCTAGGGGTCTTAGATTTCTTGCATTCTTTTTGGCTATTTCTCTTCCGCCCCTTTATATTGCACTGGTTAGTTTTGAACAAGAGCTGATTCCGTTAAAGCTGATTCTTTCCTTAGCAGAAGCACGTAAACAGGTTCCTTTTCCTGCCGCAATAGAAGCTTTGGCTATGGAAATCATTATACAGCTGATGGTAGAAACAGGGTTGCGCCTTCCTTCTTCAGTAGGTCAAACGGTAGGTGTTGTAGGCGCTATTGTTCTGGGACAAGCCGCTATAAGTGCTGATTTAGCAAGTCCTGCTATTGTCATTATCATTGCTGTTACAACTATTTGTAATTTTGCATTACCAACTTACAGTATGGCATTAACAGTAAGAATCATACGAATTCCTATGATGCTTTTGGCTTCTGCTTTCGGCATTTTTGGCTTTTCAATAGGCTGGGTAATCATCCTGACGCATCTAATTTCTTTAGAAAGTGTAAGTGTTCCATATTTTACCCCCTTTGCGCCCTTACGTTTTAAAGACTTAAAAGACTCATTTTATCGTACATTCCTATGGAAAATGAATAATCGACCTGAATCTATTCCCACTAAAGATAAAAAAAGACAGTCACCTATAAAAGGAGGAACAAAAAAATAATGAAAGATCATCCACGTTTTCAAATTACCAGCCATCAACTTCTCTTCATGATTGTTGGTTCTACCATTGCAACAGGTATTCTAAGCTTGCCTCGCGTGGCCAGCGGAGATGCGCAGCAAGATGCATGGATAGCTGTTATTGCAGGGGCTGTTGTGCCATTTGTTTCTTTGTTTCTCATGGATCGTTTAGGGAAGTTTTTTCCGGATCTTACTATCGTGGAAATGACGCAACTTCTTTTGGGCAAATTTATTGGTTCTATTATTACAGTACTTTTTATTCTCTATATAGTTTTTATTCAAGGTATTATTCTGCGCTCGGGTACAGAAATTATTTCCATGTATTCCTTACCTAAAACGCCTATTTCAGTAACCTCATTACTGATAACCCTTGTAGTCATTTACATTACTGCAAAAGGCGGCAAGGTAATTGGCCGGCTCAATGAAATACTCTTTTTCATTCTCATATTTAATTTCGTACTGTTGGTTCCTATGCCAAATATGATTGACTATACCAATCTTCTACCCATAGGAGGAACGGGATTCATGGGAATAGCAAAATCAGCATTGCCAACGGCTTTTGCTTATGGCGGAATAGAAATTCTTTTTATAGCTTATCCAATGGTAACAAGAAAGGATAAAATTTTTAAGTCAGCAATAGTGGCAGTATTGATTATTATGTTCCTTTATCTTCAGGTAACAATAACCGGCTTATTAATCTTTGGGGTTGAAGCAATGCAGCTTCTCATGTGGCCGGTCTTAATCATATTAAAAGTTATTAACATTCCGTTGCTAAATCGATTGGAATTTATTTTTTTGTTATTATGGGCGGCTGTAATTGTTAGGCCGGTTGTAAATCATGGCTTTATGGCGGCTTTATCACTGACTCAACTTTTTAAACTTGATATTAACAAATATTATTTCTTCACGGTGGTGATTATTAGCTTTCTGATTTACTCAGTGTCATTGATACCACGAAATATCGTTGAGGTTTTTAAATGGGTTGAATATGGTGGATATGCTTTTTTAATCTTTTCTATTGGTTATCCTCTTTTGCTTTACTTAACAGCGCTTATGCGCAAAGGTAAGGTGAAGCAGTATGGTTAGAAGAGGCATATCTCTTTTTATGGTTTGTATATTTTTATCCTTAATTCCTGGTTGTTGGGATTACAAAGATCTTGACGAGATGTCTATGCCTATTGTTGGAATCTATGATGTGGTAAAAGAAGACAATAATACTAATGATAAAGTTATCGTTGGTGGTATTTTTCCTGTATTAGAACAAGATGCAGACGAAAAATACATAGTTGAATTTATCCAAGGTCAAACACTTTCAGATACTCGAGAAAAAAGAAGTCATAAGTCATCCCTAAGCTATTCAATAGGTTTGTTGGATGCAGCAATTTGGGGTGAAGAAATCACAAAACAAGGTATTAATAAGTATTCTATTTTAGATAATTTAGCTAGAACACCAATAATAAAAAATACCCTTTATATGGCTATATTAGAGGGGGATATTAAAGAACTGAAAAACTTAAAAGTAAAACAAACTCGAGACCCTGCATTGTTCATTTTAGGGATTTTAAAGGAGGCAAATCAAAATAGTTTTTTACCATCTATAACTTTACATGAATTTGCTGTTAATACGTATACTACGGGAAAAAACCCTATACTTCCTATGCTTAAAATGAAGGATCATTCAGGCATTGAAATTGTTGGCACCGGTATTTTTAAAGAAGATAAATTTATTGCAAAAATAGGTTTAGAAGAAACGCGTTCTTTAATTCTGCTTAGAACCAATAAAAGTATAGGAAATATTTCTTTTATTATTGAGAGAGATGGGGAAATAATCGATGAAGGCGCAGTAACTGTAAAGAAAACCAGAAAAGTAAAGGTAACAAGGGATGGCAACAAATATACTTTCAATGTTACCATTAAGTTAAAAGGCCATTTACTTGAACGCTTGGCAGTAACCTCTTTTTTCGAAGAAAATACTATAGTAACCATTGAAGATATTGAAAAAGCTATAAAAGAAGAAATAGAAAAAGACTGTACTGAATTTATTAAAAAAATGCAGAATGAATTTAAAGTGGACTGTATCGACATTACCAAGTATGCTCTAGCCAAATGGCGAAATGAATTAATGGACAAAGTTGAAGAAAATTTTATTGAGAACGCAGAGATTAATGTCAATGTAGAGGTTACCATTGATAGTCTCGGAGATTTAACATAATACCTAAATGATGGGGTGTTTAAAAAATTTTCATACTCTTTTTTTGAAAAAATAAAGGAAATCTTGTCGATTTATAGAATAAGTAGTGTAAGGACTTAAAAATGAATATTTGGCAAACTAATCGAAAGGTTAGGACGCAAAGCTATGGACCTAAAGGATTTTAATCCTATGGCTGCCAGGTTGCACTTATCGTTAAATGATACTGTAAACAGTAATAATTTAGCAGCTACTTAGTTTGCCCGATAATTTATTACTGTTTTTTATTTTATTCTTTTTTTTACTTCTCCTCCCACAAATTACCCCAATAATTTATTGGGGTAATTTTAACACTATTTTATATATTTATTGATTTTTAATGAAGCCGACGGTTGGCTTATTCCTAAAGCTTTTGCAACGCCTATTGATGTTTTGTGCTTTTGATAAGCGTTTACGATGACCTGTTTTTCTACGGATTCAAGAATTTCTTTTAGAGGTTTATCCCCTGAAAGATTAGGCTGTGAAATGCCGGTTCTTTTAATAGCAGCAGGTAAATATTCCTCTGTAATCATATAATCTTCAGAAGTGAGGATTAGGCGTTCGATGGTATTTTCCAATTCTCTGATATTCCCCGGCCATTGGTATTCAATTAAACAATCAAGAACGGTATTGGATAAAGCTCGGTTAAGATTGTATTTTTTATTGAATTGATCAACAAAGTGCATACACAGAGTAAAGATATCTTCCTTCCTATCCTTTAAACTTGGAACATGAATGGTAATAACATTAAGTCGATAAAATAAATCTTCTCTAAATTTTTCTTGTTCAACCATTTCAGGTAAATTTTTATTGGTGGCGGTAATCAGCCTAAAATTGACGTGCATTTCTTCTGAACTACCGATTCTCATAATTCTTTTTTCTTGTATTACCTTTAGCAGCTTGACTTGCATGTGCAGCGGCAAATCTCCTATTTCATCTAAAAATAAGGTTCCGCCATTAGATAATTCTATAAGTCCTAATTTTCCTTCCTTGTTGGCACCTGTAAAGGCACCTTTTTCATAGCCGAACAGCTCAGATTCCAATAGTGTATCCGGAATAGCACCGCAATTGATTTCAATAAATGGTCCGGATTTCCTTGTGCTTTGTGCATGCATGAGCTTTGCAAACATGGTTTTTCCTACACCTGATTCACCTGTAAACAGTACATTGGCATCAAATTTAGAGATTCTATCAGCAGTTTGATTGATATGTTTCATGATCTGGCTGTTGCCAATAATAGATGAAAAAATTTGCCTGTCTTGGCGCAGCTGTTCTAATTCTGCACTGTATATGAGCAAAGTATTTTCTAACTTTTTATACTCTTCTTTAAGGGTCTCATATTTGGTCACGTCTTTTGTATAACTCACGATTTTAATAATCTCATTATTCTCATCTTTTATAGGAATGGCTGTGCACATGAGATATTTACCTGCTCCTGTAAGCTGGAGCATGGTTTCGGGTTTTTTCGTTTTAAACACATGAATGGCGACGGAGGGATTGAAAATTTTGTTCTTTTCCATTTCTTGTACGGTTTTGCCTATTGCTTCTTTGCTGGAAACGCCATACATAGATTCAAAATTAGGAAGTACTTTCTGTATGACCCCCTGTTGATCAATAATGACAAAGTCATCATGCATAGCCTCTAAAATATGATAAAAATCTTCTTCCAGATCTTTAAAAACAGCGAATTCTCTTATAGCAGGCGTTAGATAATCAGTGGATTCAAAAGTAATAAGATATTTAGAGGATGGATTTACTTTAATCCAAGCTAATAAATAATCCATATCATCAAGGTCTATTTTTGAATAGTAAGAAACGTTAATATTCTTTTTCGTTGTAAGGGTTTGGTGAATATGAATCATTATTTTATCAAGATGTTCATGATCAAATAATTGATGGAAAGCCGAATTAGTTTCGACGGTATCATGGTTTTTATTAAACATCAGAGCCGGGATATGGATAGATTCAATCATTATAATAATACCTCCTGGTGATCTTAAAAGTACTGGAAAATTATTAATTATTTAATACTTATATTAATATTTTAATACATCTTCTTCATCTTGTAAATACAAGTATTTTTCAACAAATGGTCAGTGAATAAAAAATAATTATTAAAAAATTAATAATTCAACCCAATATAAAATCATACTTTTTAAAACA
>JAKSCF010000734.1 GCA_022360735.1 Clostridia bacterium | reverse complement strand
TTGAGAAGCCTTTTTTCACCACTTTGAACAGCTCTGAACAACTGCATTTTAAAAAGTGGCTTGGTGTAATTGTATTGGTCATTTAGATTGTATTTATATAAATAATAGAATGCCGGTGCTTCCTCCATAACAAAAGTAACAATTTTTTGTTCTTTTGCAGCTAAGATCAATTCTTCAGGATTTCTAAAGGTCTTAAGGTTTGTTATCCCATTCTTTTCAAGTACGTGGATGATATGGTCACCTTCTATAACCCCAACCGTAAATCCCTCCAGAGATTTCACATCGGTTATACCTGAAATATTATCATAAAAAAAATCAGTACATTGACGCTTGCATAAGGCATGGAAAAATCCAAATATTGATCTCTCTCTTCGCAATATGTCGGCGTATCAATCACATCATATTGTCTGTTTTTCATGGCATTTAGTGCACCATTCCAACTCTCGCTTACCAGTTCAACTTCTATTCCGGTTTTATCTTCATATAAGTTCCATAAATCAACGCATATCCCTTGTAACTCTCCTTCTCCATTGTAAAAAGAATACGGTGGATAATTCTCATCTACTACAACAGTAATTCTTTCATCCTTAAATTTCCCATAGGAAATATTCAGACTATAAGAGGACAAAAAAAATAAGACAAGCATTGGAACTGAAAAGAACATGAACAATTTTTTCAACCCACCACCCCTTTTACATGAGCTCTAGTAAAAAATGTTATTAATATAAATAATTATATATAAAAATAAGTACTCGGTAAATCAAAAAACAAAATTTGTCGGAAAATTCACTACTACTCCAATTAAAAAAAATAAAATTTATGTTGATATATATCGTTTTTTCTGTTATATTTTTCTCGTAAACTTACTCTCATATATTCTCGGTAATATGGCCCGAGAGTTTCTACAAGGTAACCGTAAATTACCTAACTATGGGTGAACATTTCAGGTGTTTTTGGAATACATAATGTCTCTTTACAATCAAAAATCTGGAATTCCTCCTTGAGAGAGCCAGATTTCTTATAAGTGGTTGGAATTATAAACTTATAACATATCTATTCTAATACCAAAATATCAACCTTTAATCTCACCTAAGAAAACTTAATATTTCTGCTATCTTGTTATGAGAGTACCAAGAAAAGGAGAATAGCAAATGGATATTTTAAAAGACTTACTCGCAGCATTAGGTGTCATTCTTAACGGATTGCCACAAGGATTATTAGCACTATCATTTGGATTTGCTTCCGTACCTACAGCTTTTGCATTTATTGTAGGTGCAATTGGTTGTCTATTATTTAACTCGGTAGCACCCATATCTTTTCAAGCAGAAACCATTACACTTGCAGGGACTATGGGAAAAAATATGAAAGAACGTCTTTCGATGATTTTCTTTGGTGCAGCCATAATGGCAATAATCGGTATATTAGGACTATTGGAGCAAATTGTCGCATTTATTGGGCCTGTTATTACCAATGGCATGATGGCAGGTGTAGGTATTATGCTTGCAAGGGTTTCAATTGATATGGCAAGGAAAAATAAAATAGTAGGTGCTGTTTCCTTATGCACCGCATTCATT
>JAKSCF010000615.1 GCA_022360735.1 Clostridia bacterium | reverse complement strand
TTGCTAATGATTCCAGTGCAGGTATTAAATTTTTACCTGCATCCGTTAATGAGTATTCTACTCTGGGTGGAATCTCCATATACTGCTTGCGATTAACCAGTCCGTAACTTTCCATTTCCTTCAAAACTTGAGATAACATCATATTGGTTATGCCGTCTATTTTCCTTTTTAATGCGTTGTAACGTAAAGTGTCATTTTGGCTTAAAGCCCATATAATAGGCAGCCGCCATTTACCCCCGATTAAGTCTAAAGCATACGTTAATGGACAGACAATTATTTTTTTATTTTCATTATCTTTCTCCTTCATCAAAGACTCCTTTACTCAGTTTTTTCTTACTTAGTCATAAAATACTGCATACTTGTACTTATTTTATTATGTATTATAATTATATCACAATTGATCAACTGGTATTAATTTCGGCCAAGTTATAGTACTCTCAAACATAAAATTTCAAAGGCTTATTTTCAGAGTGAAAAATATAAAGGAGTGAAATGCATGAATATAAAATATGAGGTTATAGCTAATGAAAAAATTGAATGTTGTAGAGATTTATGCAATGAGCTTATGATCTTTCAAAAATCAAAGGCATGCATTAAATCGGAATTGTTTGACGACATGAATTTTGACACACGAATGATGCCATCTATTAATAATGCCCTATACAATTATATCGTAATGGTTAAAGATGATGATGAACCCGTTGGTTATGTATATTCCAATATCTCTGTCAAGGAAACATATTCAAATAATTTTGCTACTTTTTTTGACCTTTCATCTGTTGACAAAGATACCGTAGGTTGCTTATCTCAGTTTTATATTAAAGAACAATACAGAAACAAAGGCATTGGCTCTGAGTTGTTCGATATGTCTATGAAATGGTTGAATCAATTTGATGATGTGGAAGATTATTTTATCTTTGTTTCCAATGGCAATGATGATGCTTTGGAGTTTTATAAACAAAAAGGATTTGTTTTTAGCCATAAAATATTGGATGGTTTTATATCTGTTTTACGAAACAAGTCATTTTTTTGACCTTTAGCGTCTTTTTATATTCTAATTTATAATTTCCTTTCATATTTATTAATGAATAATATTATAATCATGGGAGGTTTAAAGATTGACTCAAAAGAGTAAAAAGAGTAGTCCAGATAGTAAAAAATCAAAGAATTGTTATGTATATCCTCCGATAAACGTCCCTCGCAAATGGTGTCAGCTTTCATATGCAGGAACAGAGCGTGTTCCACCTGCAGAAGACCCATCAGCAGGTACGTGGCCTACTTACTTTATGAACAACAATAGAGGAAAATTTACTGACGTCAATGGAAATCCTATTGCATTTCAAATCAGGGTCCCTGATAGCAGCATTGATTTTGAAGGTCGACAACTAAAAATAGTAATCGATACGCTAAATAACATTACGGATAGACAAATATGTATTGCAAAATATTGGGGTACAGGACCTGCAACCAAACAATGGACTCCAATTATTGATATTCTAATTGATACATATAATATTACGGCACCCAGAGCCTCGCGCATCTTGGCAGCCACTCAAGCAGCTCTTAATGATGCCTTTGTTGTGTCGTGGTACTTTAAATATCTTTGGAATATTGCAAGGCCGGATCAGTTTGATCAACATTTGGCAACTATATTATGTACGCCTTATCATCCGACTTACCCCTCAGGACACGCTACTGTTGCCGGATGTGCTCAAATGGTTTTGAGTTACTTTTTCCAATCAGAGTCCCGTCGTCTCAAGGAGCTTGCCGAACAATGTGCCATATCACGGCTCTATGCAGGTGTTCATTTTCCAATTGATAATGAAGAAGGCCTGCGATTAGGGCGTCAAATTGGAAAAATAGCGGTATCGGTATTACAGCAGCAAGAAGATGGTGGTCAAGCACAAATCGACTATCCTATTACCATTAATAGACACGCACCTCTACCTCCGCCACCATATACACAAGTGATTCCTTTTAAGGGAAACACCAAATGCAATTCGCTGATTATTAATACAGATCATGTAGACTGCAGCCACATAAATGGTTGTAAATGTGTATGTAAACAATCAGAACCTGAATCCGAAGTTGACTCAAATTGTGATGAACCATGCTGTAATGAATGTGATAATAATGAATAACTGAATACCACTCAATAATAAAGAGCCAAAGAATTGAACTATTCTTTGACTCTTTATATTACTTCATTTCCAATATCCAAGTTTCTTCATTCAGAATGGTTTCACCTGGGCGAATGCTCTGTTCCTCTCCGTAGGTCTCCATTTCTGCCATCCAATTATCCTTACCTACATATACAGCCATATTGCACCCATCTAATGGATACCTGCCATCCCTTTTATAGGTCACTTTCTTTGTAAATATAAGGTTCTCTTTAGACCAACGAGTATATATTTCACCCTTAGGTGATGAAACACACCGCTTGGTTAAAGTCCCCATAGGCTTTACGATCATTTCATCTTCTGAAAATGTAACCTGAGGATC
>JAKSCF010000503.1 GCA_022360735.1 Clostridia bacterium | reverse complement strand
TGTATTGAAAAACGAGTTTCAATTGGATCAAGAAATTTCTGTTTCTTTATTGGCATCAATGCCTGATGTGTTAAAATTAAGACCTGATATAAATGATGAAGATGAGATTTTGAAAAACATACTGGTTCCGGTTGAGGATGCGTCAAACAAGCTGAATACGATGAGAGGCATGGAAGGAAAAAAACTGGCTGAAGATATCAATTCGAGAAGTCAAAAAATTTCAGATCACGTTAAAGAAATCGAAAAGAGAGCACCTAATGTAGTAGTGGAATACAAAGAAAAGCTTCAAGAAAGAATCGGTGAATTATTGGGAGAGCATGCTGTTTTAGATGAAGAAAGACTTGCTTTGGAGACGGCTGTTTTTGCAGATAAATGCAGCATAGCAGAAGAATTGGTTCGATTGGACAGCCATATTCATCAGCTGGAAAAAAATGTTCAAAACAATGAACCCTCCGGTAGAAAATTAGATTTTTTAGTTCAAGAAATGAACCGGGAGATTAATACCATTGGTTCTAAGGCAAATGATTTAGAAATTACCAACTTTGTCGTTGACATAAAAAGTGAAATTGAAAAAATAAGAGAACAAATACAAAATATAGAATAAAATTATGTTATTCATGATAAACTACAAAAAATCTTTGATGCAGCTTTATAAATAATTTGGGTAAATAAAATATTACTATTGAAAAAATGTGTGTAATACATTATTTTATATATAATAATATTTTTACCGAAGGGTGGTAAAATAAAATGGGTGTAAAACTCGCTAACATAGGATTTGGAAATATAGTATCGGCTAATCGAGTAATAGCCATTGTTAGCCCGGAATCGGCTCCTATAAAAAGAATGATCCAAGAGGCCAGAGATCGAGGGCTTTTAATTGATGCAACTTATGGAAGACGTACCAGAGCAGTTATAGTTGCTGACAGTGAGCATATTATTCTATCTGCTATGCAGCCTGAAACGGTTGCTAACAGACTTACGGACCGGAGCGAGTAGCTTTGAGAGGAGAAATTAATGGATAAAGGATTGTTGATAGTCATTTCCGGACCATCAGGAGCAGGTAAAGGCACCATATGCAGAGAACTGATTAAAGTGTCTGATATTGAGATGTCAGTTTCAGAAACAACTAGAGTGCCCAGAAAAGGTGAAGTACATGGTAAAAATTATTTCTTTGTAAAAAAAGAAAATTTTTTAAAAAAAGTGAAACAAGAGGGTTATCTGGAATATGCTGAAGTGTACGGAAATTATTATGGCACTCCAAAAGAATTCATTATGAATAAAATAGAAAGTGGGAGAAGTGTCATTTTAGAAATAGACTTTCAAGGTGCTTTACAAGTAAAAGAAAAATATTCTGAGGCAATATTCATTTTTATATTGCCGCCTTCGATGAAGGAACTAAAAAAGAGAATTGTTAATAGAGGATCCGAAACAGAAGAATCTTTTAATAAAAGATTTGGAAATGCATTAGAAGAAATATCCTATATTGACAAATACGATTATTGTGTGGTGAATGATAAGGTAGATGTTGCAGTTAAGAAAGTAAAAACAATCATTGAAGCTGAACATTACAGAGTAACAAAAGAAATTTACAATCAAATCGAAAAGTACAAGGAGGAAATTAAATGCTCTACCCCTCAATAAATAAATTATCAGAAAAAGTAGATAGTAAATACTCATTAGTGATCATGACAGCAAAGCGCGCCAGACAAATTATCGACGGGCAGCCAAAGCTCACAGATACAGATAAAGAAAAACCTGTTTCTATTGCGACAGATGAGATAGCAGAAGGTCTTATAGATTATTCGAG
>JAKSCF010000559.1 GCA_022360735.1 Clostridia bacterium | reverse complement strand
TGTGTAATATTTTTATAAGGACCGTAAAGGGGGAATAAAAAAAGTGAATAATTTACTAAAGAATAAAAATATTTTGGTTATGGGTGTTGCAAACAAATGGAGCATTGCATGGGCGATTGCGGATCAACTGTATAATGCCGGGGCAAATGTATTGTTCTCGTATTATGGAGAGAAAAGTTTAAAAAGCTTAATAAAACTAACAGAAGCCGAAGGGATGGAAAATGTCACTTATGTTGAATGTGATGTAACAAAAGACGAAAACATAGAAGATACCTTTAAATACATACAAGAAAAAGTAGGCGTTCTTCATGGTGTTGCTCACTGTATTGCTCATTCCAAGTCAGGAGAACTGAAAGGAGAATATTACAATACCTCTAGAGATGGGTACGCACTGGCACAAGACATTAGCGTATATTCTCTTGTAGCTGTTACAAAATATGCAAAGCCCCTTATGACAGAAGGCGGCGGAATTATAACGTTATCTTATTATGGCGGAGAAAAGGTTATCGCCAATTATAATGTAATGGGTGTTGCCAAAGCAGCTTTGGATGCTAGTGTTAGATACCTTGCCAATGATTTAGGTAAAGAAAATATTAGAGTGAATGCTATCTCAGCAGGGCCTATTCGAACATTAGCAGCAAAGGGAATTTCTAACTTTACGGAAATGCTCAAAGCATTTGAAACAAAATCACCTATGGGCAGACTGGTAGATCCGGCTGAGGTTGGAAAAACAGCCGTCTTTTTACTGAGCGATATGAGCAGCGGTGTAACCGGGGAAATCATTCATGTTGACTGTGGATACAATGTAATTGGTATATAGTATTTGACCTAGGTTTAATATAAAGCTACCACTTTGGTAGCTTTTCACTTTCATATTAAAATCAGACGTGCATATATTGTTTATAAGTAGTATGTAGTATGAGGAATATAAGTGTTATGCTTATACATATTACTTAAAATAAGGAGGGTAGAGAATGGATTGTTTAGAATTATTAAGAGATAATATGGATTCATTTGATATTGGTGAGATTTTTAATACTGATTCAAATCCTGATTGGGTTTGGGTAAACAAACTGGTTTTTTCTGATATCATTTATGGTATCTGTGAAAGTGAAGAAATAGAAGATTCCGATATAAAAAATATTAATGAACAGGACATGTTTAAAATCTTAGAAGAGATTTTTGATCAATATCACTATGCTAAAATTAACCAACACTTATTTGCTTCATGGGAGAAAGAGTATAAGCCGACTAAAGATATTGAGACGGTTATATTTGTGAAGGATAAAATATATAGAAAAATTTGTATCGATAGTCAGAATAGGTTTGGATGGTTTTTAAAAGCTATAGCCGTTGATACGTATTATAAAATTAATTCTGAATTCAGCAGCCTTGTCAGTTGTTATAAGGAAATGTATGAGGATAACTATAGAATCATAGAAGATATTCTATCTTTATTTAACTATCAGTATGTCTCCGGAAATTGGGAATATGTTCCTAAAGATAATGTTTTATTGTTTACAAAAGATAATCAATTGATGAATATTTGGACTGAGGAGGAAGCAAATTCTTTTTATAATGAAATTGCATTA
>JAKSCF010000581.1 GCA_022360735.1 Clostridia bacterium | reverse complement strand
TATAGTATAAAACCCAGATTCTAACGTAGTATTATTATTCATAGCCGTGCCATTAGAATACATTGTTTTCGCTAACTGTGTTGCTTGTTTACCATCTACAGTATCAGCATCTAATCCACTACCTGAGCCGTCATTGCCTTCATGCCATACTTTATTACCATTTGAATAAAATTCACCAGATGTAGCAACTCCTCCCAGGATTAAATCTAAGTCTATCTTAACTGCTTCGTTGGTTAATGCAGAATAATTCCCCAATCCTGTTGGATCTGTGCTATCTGGGACAAAATTTCTCATGGACCAACCACTGGTTTGAAAGTTATCTCCTAATAAATAAGCGCTCACATTATTGGTACTGTCATCAATATATACCTGTAACATTGCACCATCGTAAGTGCTGCCTTCTTTAATTCGTATATATTTAAAGGGAGAACCACTAAATCTACTATGATGCAGTACGGTAATATCTGAATTCGCACCAAAATGATGCGAAGCATAAAATACTACTGATTGATGGACACTACTATTTACATCTCTTAGTCCAAATCTTCCGATTGCTCGGTTACCAGAATTTATTGCTATTGTATACCAGCCTACAGCAAGATTTGTTCTATTGCTATATCCGTTGCCAGTTCCAGAATAGGTTACCTTGTTATCTAACTCAGTTTGTAAACCAGCTACATTACCAATGGAGTGGCCATGATTTCCTTCTGATACAGTCCCTGCTGAAGTTCCAAAGCTTTTATTAAAAGCTGAATTTTTAGTAAAAATAGGTTCATATTCGCCATCATGGTTATGTGTACTAGGAGGAAATATCGATGGTTTTCCACTTACCCCAGACCATGGAACACTATCCGCATTCTCTGCAACATCAACTTTTCCATTATTATTGGTGTCATAAATACTTTTATCCATATCCCCATATCCTGCTGCATTAAGTTCATCTGTGGTTATAAAGTTGGATAAGTCAAAACTTGATTCAGCACCAGACATGGATAGCTTATCAAGTACTGTTTTGTTACTATGAGTGTGGTCTGGAGAATGAGTATGACTTCCAATAGTTCCGGTTAACTTTGCTTCGATTTCACCTTTAGTAATATCGCTATTCTTCTGAGCATTGCTTGGAGCATGTACAGAATCGATATGAGTTTGTATATTTGTATTCTTAGGTTCGTATACAGCGCTATGGTTATGAGTTATATCAGACTTGCTATTTGGGTCAAAATTACCTTCATGATACAATTCACAATTAACACCATCTCTTTTTAAATACATCTTATTTTGCGTATCATCATAACAAAATCCATCATCATTACTAAAATTTATATTGTGGTTTGTTATTAAGTCATTGTTGTAATCTCTTAGGGCAACTTTTTTACCACCAATTACATCCCTATATCCAGTTCCAATGATATAGTCAGCTTCAGAAGAAAATCTCAATACTCCTATTTTATTGAGTTCTGGTATTATAGTCGCTGTAGGGTAATACGTATTCTCATATTGAGTGCCTTCTTTGTTAATGTATTGATCTAAGTATACCGTAACTGTAATCGGCTGATTAACATTAGCAAAACATCTGTATAAAGCATGACCACCTCTTAGCCATACAATAATACTATCGGTATCCGGTAAGGGCACTCTTATATCTGCAACCATTTTGCTATATTGTTGAGATAACATAATATCACTCATATAATTGTGTCCTCCCCACCCATACAAATTCATATTCATATCTAAGCACAGTCCACCTTTGTGTGTCGTAGTACTCCATGTATCAGGTGCAGTCCATGAATAATTTCTATATATTTGTATGTTAGAAATCATATCTACAGGACTATATAAAGATTGAATAACAACAGGGTAGTATGTATCAGCATCTCCCTCAACATAAAAGTCATAAACTTGTCTATGTTGAAACTGACTAGAATCTCTACCATCTAATTTATCTGAGTCAACTGCTTTTTCCGTTCTACCTAATTTACTATTTAAGGTAGTTTGGGTTGCTGTTGATATAGGTTTATTTTTATCTGATGTATTATCTACATTTTCCAGTCCAACTTGGGATTTTGTTACACTATGAGGATTAGATGCATTGGATGTATGATTGGTTAACATAGATAAATTATCAGATATTTGTTTCTGCAACTTTCCTAAAGCAGACAATACCGTATCCGAAGCAATTATAATTGCATTATTAGCAGTAGATAGTCCAGCTAAAACCGTTCCTCTTACAGCCGTTGTAAAGTCTGATATTGTAGCTGCTAATTGAGTTCCAGTATGGTTAGTTCTGTTTCTATCACTTGAATGATAATGCAAAGTAGAATCTCCACCATCTGTAAGATCAGCAGCATTAGCATTTGAAATGTTATTCACTTCTGCATCTGCTTCTATACTGGCTAGTTTTACTCTCTCAGTATCTGCCATTATCTTTTTAGTACTGCTTTCGGTCATCATATCCATACTATGTGTGCTTGGATGGATATAGTTATTTGCGCTTGTGGCTATACTTACTAGCTTATTTTTCTCTGCTGTTGAATAATCTTCTGTGCTTAGCTGCTTACCTGTAACTTTGTCTACTTTGTTACTGACTGTATTCCAAAGCGTTCTCTCAGCACTTGTTATATGTTTAACAGCATCAGAGATATGAGATACGGCACTATCCCAGTTCGTTTTATCAGAATCTGTAACAAATCTATTAT
>JAKSCF010000732.1 GCA_022360735.1 Clostridia bacterium | reverse complement strand
GTTTTATATGTAACAGGTATTTCAACAAAGTCTTCATTTAAGAATTTATAAAAAAATGCAACCTTTGAATCTGCATTGTAGTCTTTTATTTGCCAATTAAACTTTATGGTTTGTGTTTCTTTCTTATTTGTTTCTAAGCTAATCTCAACATCCGTTATCCACTTAAGACCTTCTCTGAGCTCTTCTATCTTGTCTTGAATCATCTCTAATTCTTCTTCTACCGTTTGCTCAAAGTATGTACTCGTATGAATCTCCTGCTTACGCAGAGCATTCAACCTATTAGATACATTTAAGCTGGCTATTAGATTAACAATTAAAAAGATTATTAAAATTTTGCTATAATCCTTATTCACATCACTATCTCCTTTAGGCTCTTATATTAATTCTATTGTTATACAGGGTTTCGACCTTGCAATGAAGAGAAATTAGATAACAGTTATTTTAAAGATGATTATCAAAATTAAATTCTTTCATAAGGCTTATTATTTCTATGTCGATCCATCTGATATTTTTATGAAGTGGTTTTGTTCTTATGACAAGGTTATCCATAAGAGGCAAATTTTCAGCAATGTAAAATGCGTCCATTTCATATTGCTCACCTGATATTTTATTGAGTCTCATACATTCTCTATCGAAATGCAAAAATCTTTTTTTGTTTTCTTTGCTCCCTAAAATAACGGGAATGTGCACCTCTATCCACAAATCCTCTTTGATACTTTTTGTACAGTATGCGACTCCATAGTGGATACAGTCCCACCTATGTATTTCTTCAATTTCTATCTTGCTTGATACCCTTTCTTCTGCCTCTTCAAAGCTTAAATTTTTCATGTCAGAAATTATATGAAGGTATACTTCCTTTTCAATAAAAATAATACCTGATCCTTTGCATTTTACTTTATGATCCATTGCATTTTTATCTATTGTTACAGGGCTGCATCCTGTTAAAAGCATCATTATAATAATAAAAAAAATAATTCTTTTCATAGTGCTCCCTTGCTGTATTTTTTTATTATGCCTAATATACCATTGCAACTTCTTTCGACAATTAAATGGTACTGTATTTGTCATATCCGCACAATATTTAGTGTCTGAACACCTATTTTAAGTGCTTAAATAATTAGAACCCATTCTGACTATCTTTGTTCAAATAAAAATACCCAAATTACATCATGCAATATGGGTATTTTTCATAATTGCAATACAATAGCTGTCCGGTCAATCAGGCAAAGCTACTTTAGCATCACTTTAAATACTACATAATTATCATCCTTTAGAGTCTCATTGTAAAATATGAGATGGTTATCGTATTGACCAATAAGCTTTTTGACAGTATATAGACCATACCCTCTTGGCGTATTCTTATTTGAATCTTTGGTTGAATAACCTTTCTTAAAGAACTTATTGGTTGCATTAAAATCAAGATATGGGTATCTATTTTTAATTTCAATAATCTTCATACCGGATTCATTTTTTAAAGATATTTCTATCCACTTTTTTTTAATGCCACTTTGTGATTCTATAGCATTGTCTAACAATATCCCAACCATTTCTACCAATTCATAGTCCTTCATCTTTACAGTCATATCAGTGGTCTGAATATTTATTTTATAACCTATATTGAGCTCTTTAGCCTTAATCAGCTTGCTGTACATCAAAGCAGCCAGCATGCTGTTGTTCAGCTTTATTAATTTTCCTAATTCATTATCACTCTTAAGCTCATGAATATAGTGTCCAAGCTTTTCTCTAATCTCTTTTATATCATCAAAAGCCAATGCCATTTCCAGAGATTGTATGTGATTATCATAATCATGTTGTTTAATTCTTAATTCACTGATCAAATTCTCAATGACAGGTAGACAGGTTTCATATACTTTTAATTGTTCTTGAGCTTTTTTGTTGATCAACCCTTTTTTTATTTGAACAAGATTAATGTACATTAAAAATAAGCATACACAACCAAATAATATAATATTTACAACAAAATAATCTGCTCTTAATCTCCAAATCATCACAACGCTGAATCCAATAAAAAATATATTCATCGTTATGATTTTAAAAGCATGATTATTAGTATCAATGTACTCCATTAATACATCGATAGGGACAAAAAGATATATTAGAATTACCAATGGTATGGTTATACTGTGAGAAATTAGACCGGCAGTAAAATAATTTTCTTGAATATTAAGAACCATTCCTATAGGCAATACCGTTAACAGCTGCAAAGAAAGCATTATTACATAGACGATCATAAATAGGAATAAAGTCTTGCTCCAGCTATTTTGATATAGTACTTTAGCAATTAAGTAAAGGGAAAAAGAATTTACAGCAATCAAACCTATGCCCTCAAAAAGTATATTATTAGCAGTTGCCAATATAACAACTGCTATGATACCAATATAAAATTTTGTCCTGGCAACACTTTTATCGCCCATTATTTTTTTCATTAATAAATTAAATTGTATGCCATCTAAAAAACCCATCAATGCCAGCTCATATACACTCATAAAATGGTTTCTCCATATTCCATAATATTTTCTTTATAAGTGGCACCAATGGGTACTTTGTTTTCTACTCCTTTAAGCATAATCGTTCCATCAGCACTATCTATTTTTTCTAC
>JAKSCF010000731.1 GCA_022360735.1 Clostridia bacterium | reverse complement strand
TTTAAACGGTCGGGGCCCTAAACCTCTGCAAAATATTACAACCCTTTGGTTTTAATTCCGCTGCACTCCATTAAAACTGCATTTCTCCATTACAAATTATATACCAAACATCTCTTTAAGCTAATAATATGTATTCGTTCAGAAGACCCTAATTAGAAGGTTTTACTACAATAACCGCTATCTCAGGACGATTAAAAATTCGGATACGTTCTACTGAGGTTCCCAGCCCTCTGCTCACATATAGTATGGAGTCATTATTGTGATAAATGCCTGAATCGTACTTGGGAAACAGTGTTCTATTGGGCGAAATAACCCCTCCCAGAAAAGGCAGTCTTATGGCACCGCCATGAATATGTCCTGAAAGTATCAGATCCGCTTTCCAGTCTGAATACTCTTGAAACCAAGTGGGATCATGAGCTAAAAGAATATCAAAGCGTTCCTTGGAAGCAGAGCCAATTTTTGTTTCAATAAATTGAGCTGTAAATTGATCTTTACGCACTTTATTTTTTCTCACCTTTTTGCGATATGGTATGGATGACAAACCATAAATGCCTATACTTTCTCCATTTTTTTCGAAGCTTAACATTTCATCATCCAATATAAAGCATCCTGTTTCAGCAACTTTGTTAATATAAGCACTAAATACATCCGGTGTATGTAATCTGCAATACAGGTCATGATTGCCATAGGCATAATAAACCGGATACCGATTGTTTAAATTCTGCAGCAAAGCTACCGTTGCATGCCCATCATCATCAGTAGAATTAATCATATCTCCGGTTAATACAATGAAATCAGGCTGCTCTTTATTGATAGTGTCAATGATTTTCTTATTGTTCTGTCCTAAATCTTTTCCATGGAGGTCAGCCAAATGAATAATCTTTAATGCTTCTATGGACTCAGGTAATTGGTCTGTTATAATTTCTTTTTTTGAAACTTCTATCCACATGGTACTTATATATATAATGACTATAGCGAATATGGCAATTGTTATTAATATTATCATCTTTAACTTCATTCTATCTCCTCTCTGTTGGTTATATCAATGATATTATCCATTTTTTCTTAACCCATTCAATCCTTATATGATATTCATTTAGGCAAGTCCTAATTAAATACAATTTTATTTCATTTTTTGAAACAAAATAAAAAAATCAGCAAAGATAGATTTTGCAAATATTGCAAAATCACCTTATATATGAATTGATTTTATAACCTAATCACTTGAAGAAATATGTGCTTTACAATAAGCTTCAATCTGTTTTAAACACATATCTCTTACATTTTTGCTTTTATAGTTTTTATACCATTCAACCGTTTGTGTAATGGTGTCTTCAATGTCCCAAACCGGTTTCCATCTCAGATAATTTTTTGACTTGGTTGAATCCAAGTTTAATAGACTGGTTTCATGCATTTTATTTTCTACTTGATTATTAATTGAGTAGCCGCCATTTCCCCAACATTTCACAACTTTTTGTACTAAAGCTTCTACAGGAACAATATTACTGAAATCAGGGCCAAAGTTCCATGCATTTGCATATATGGCCGGATTCAATTCTAAACTTTTACTTGCCAGGGTTAAGTAGCCGCAAATGGGTTCCAATACATGCTGCCAAGGCCGAATGGCGTGAGGATTTCTTATAACAACCTTTTCTTTTTTTTCCAGTGCTTTTATACAATCAGGAACTATTCGGTTCTCTGACCAATCGCCTCCGCCTATAACATTTCCACTTCTTGCTGTTAATATTAATTTATTATGTTTATCAAAATCCTGGCTGTTAAGAAAAGATTTTCGATAGGATGCAACCAGGAGTTCAGCACATGCTTTACTTGAACTATACGGATCATCCCCTCCCAGTTCATCATTTTCTCTATATCCATAAACCCATTCTTTATTTTTATAGCACTTATCACTAGTAATTATTATACCTAATTGTGTAGATTCTGTCTCTTTTATTTGTTCCAACACATTTAAAGTCCCCATCACATTAATATCATAGGTACTAATGATATCTCTATATCCTTCTGATACAATAGGCTGTGCTGCAAGATGGAAAACGATTTCCGGATGATACTTTTTAAAAGCTCTTTTCAATTCTTCCTTTGAACGAATATCAGCAATAATACTATTTACATCATGGTCCATATTACATAATACATAGTTATCTATTTTGTTTTCGGGCTCTAGTGCATACCCAATTACATTTGCTCCCAATTCAACCAGCCACAGTAATAACCATGATCCTTTAAATCCTGTATGACCGGTTATCATAATATTTTTTCCTCTAAAAAAACTTTTAAATAAGTCTATCAATTACATACACCTCAATTTAATGTAGACCCATATAATAGTGCTTATTTTCAGCGTACCATGATATGGTCTTTTCTATACTGTCATCCAATTTAAAGATAGGCTCCCATCCCAGCATAGTTTTGATTTTGCTGATATCTGGATTTGGAAACCACAACTCATTTTTTCTATTTTCAATATGCCCAAATAGTAGCTTCTGGCTGCTGCCTAATATTTTATGAATTCTTTCTAAATAATACCTTAGCGGAGATCCATTTCCTGTTCCAACATTGAAAATTTCATTTTTAACCTCTGTATTTTCTACAGCCATAATCATGGCTCGAACTATGTCTCCTACATAGCAATAATCTCTATATTGTGTGCAAGAAGTCAACATCATATCTTTTTCTTCCAGTAAAGTCAGTATGGTATTACAAAATATCTTATGCCGGGGTTCTGATTCACCAAACACACCAAATAATCTTAAAGTAATCATATCTATTTCATTTTCTTTTGCTATTTGGTGCCCTATAATCGTCGCTGCCGCTTTTGAACTTCCATAAATATTAATTGGATGTACACAAGTATTTTCAGACAAAGTCTCTTTACTATCACCATATTCAGCACAGGTTCCAATATTGACAATTCTTTTACATCCTATATCTTTAGCAAGCCTGATGACGTTAGTAGTACCAATAATGTTAGTCTCTATGGCTTTATCAATATTGTTTTCGGCTACTTGAACGCCATAGCCTGCCAAATGAAAAATAATATCAGGCTTAAATTCTATAAACGTATTTTTTAAATTCTCTTTGTTGCTTATATCTCCCTTAAATATATCCATTTTT
>JAKSCF010000394.1 GCA_022360735.1 Clostridia bacterium | reverse complement strand
TGAATATCTTTTAGCGATGGCAAGCCCCAGGCCGGTACCACCAAACCTTCTGGATGTGCTGCCATCAGCTTGTCTAAACTCTTCAAAAACATTTTGTAAATGCTCTTCTTCAATACCAACACCTGTGTCGGTAACTGCTATTTCAACGGTACTATCTTTCAGCACAGTATCAATTTTCACTTGTCCTTTTTCAGTAAATTTAACAGCATTACCGATAATATTCTGCAAAATATGGCGGCATTTATCTAAGTCACTTTCAATGAATGTATCGATTTGTTTTCCTTTCTGAAGGATTTCAATATTTTTCTGATTTGCCAGGGGTTGTATCATCGTAACAACCTCTGATATCAAACTGTTTATATTAAACTTTGTAATCTCAATGTCAACACGCCCTGCCTCAATACGAGAGATATCCAGTATATCGTTGATCAAAGTCAAAAGATTCTTCCCGCTGCGCTCTATAACCTCTAAATAGCTGTGCTCCTCTTCCGGAATTTGATGGGCAAGACGACGATTAAGCACGCCGGATAACGCAATAACAGAATTAAGCGGCGTACGAAGTTCATGACTCATATTAGATAAAAAGTTGGTTTTAAGTTGATTCGCTTCGCTCAACTGTTGTTTCTGTATTTCCAGTTCTTTATTTTGCTGATTCAGCTCTGCACTTTGAATGGTCAACTCAGACTTTTGCGACTCAAGTTCTCTGTTTTTTTCTTCCATCTCATCTTTCATGTTTTTAATAAGACGGTATGTGAGTATCCCTTCTATGCGAGCACTCATGGTATCAATAACATTGTCAACAAAATCTAAAGCTTGCCTTGAGAAATTTGTAATACTGGCCAGAGAAATGATAGCGATCACTTCATCGTTAGAAAGTATTGGAATGGTTATAATTCCTCTTGGGACAAAGATGCCGCTTACAGCAGAAAATATAAAGCGTGTATTTTCTGAGACTTCATCAATATACTTCCATTTTTTTGATGCGGCAGCAAAACCTATTTCGCCTTCCAAACTATCAGCATCAAAAGATTGTCTTTTATCACTATCCATGCCTATAGCTTCGAAAAGCTGAAAGGTCTTTTTGTCATCACTCAGCAGATATACTGCTGCCACTTGAGAATCGGTATGCTTTGCAAGTTCATTAAGTGTTAACATAAAAAATGACTTGGCATCATCTTCAGACAGCATAATTTTTGCAAGGCTGGTACTTTTTTCATTTAAAAGTACATTTTTTTCAATGGTTTCAAGCATATCATTAAAAGAAGAGGATAATATGCCATACTCATTATTATTGTCAATAGAACACCTAACATCCAAATTACCATCTTTAACGCTTCGAGCAATTTGTGTCAATTCATCCAAGGGATCTTTAACGTTTTTATAAATTTGGGTGCCTATAGCGAATATAAGTATGGTTACAATTACTACAATCAATATTAACTGCTTATTTAAACTGTTTTCTAGTTTCTTAGAGTCAAAGTATAAAGAATCTGCTTTATGTTTTGCAAAATCATCTATTTTTTGAATGCTTTTGATTAGCTGCTCTCTTTTTATCTCAACCGGTCCATCCAGCCATTGTTTTTCATTTACTCTAAGCACCTGGTCGGAAAATATCAAATCAACATTTTCATCCAAAGACGTTTTCCAGCGAATATATGCGTGGTAGCTTTCATCTATATCTTCGCAAGGACCGAGATAACGATCTCTCAAAATGCTAAACTGTGACTCCACATCAGCTTTTGACAATTCTATTAGCTCAATAGCCCTTCGTTTTTCTTTTTCACTCTCAGCCATCATCAAATTTTTCATTTCCAAAGACATGTTAAGCGTTTTATTAGTAAGCGTGTCAATAGCTCTTCTAACTTGTAATGGATGCTCGTACAAGGTTTCAGTTTGTCTGTGAAGTTCTACTGTTTGGAAGTAGCAAACTGTCACGATAAGAAGAACAAAAACTAAAAGAACTGCAAACCCAAGCCTAAGTTGCGCCCCTATTCCAAGATCTTTAATCTTCATCTCATACCCTCCTTATGTTCATAAGCTTTACTTTCAATTGAATGTTTATTTGAATTTCAACCTTAATTTATCGTATAACGTTTTGAAAGATAGGTATTTGCATCGCCATGCTTGTAAGTTTTGATACTTTCTCAGCACAGACTCTTTCTGCCTCACCTGTAATCAGATATCCACTAGATGATGTAGCTTTTCGTAATTTATTGATAATAAACTGCTGAACTTCCGTTTTGTAGTAAAACAGTACATTACTGCACATCACGATATCAAAATCTCCATAAATGCTCTCCGGAGGATTTATGGAGGTTTTATCCAAAAGATCATAGGTCAAAAAACTGATATTTTTTTTGAGTTGCGGTGTAATCATATACGTTTCACCTTGCTTTACAAAATATTTATCCAAATACATCATCTTTACATTTTTAATGGCATCTTGATTGTAAATACCCGCTTGTCCAATAGAAACTGCCTCTTGGGAAATATCGGTAGCAAAAATCCGAAAGCGGACTACTTTTTGAAAGGTTTCAGCAAATTCAGAAAGAAGTATCGCTATGGAATAAGGCTCTTGTCCATGTGAACACCCGGCAGACCATACCCTGATTTCACGTCCTGGCGGCTTATTATTAATAATACTGGAAAGTATGACTTGTTCCAGTAAAGTAAATATAAATGGCTCCCTAAAAAATTGACTATAATGAATGTTAAAAGACTCGTAAAAATTTTCTGCTTCTTTACGATCTTCTTTCAGCACCTGAATATAATCTTCTACTTTCTCAGTTTGAATAGCCATTTTTCTCTTTTCAAGATTCTTAATCAGAAAGGATCGGTCATAAATGCTGATATCTTTGTTATAACTTTGCTTCATGGTCATTATCGTTCTGTTTAATTCTTTATCCATATATCCTCCAAGGGCGCTATGCCTTTTCAGCCATAATACAAATCAAGTTTTTATTGGTATATATTACCTCTCATTATAGCAAATCTGTGTTGAAATAAGTATATTAATATCGAAATTTGTTATTAAAAATCTTTAAATAAATCATAAAAAAAAGCAGTAACCTAATCTTTTAAAAAAAGGTTACTGCCATACATTATTTTCACAGTTATTAAGCTAATAAGTTCGGTAAAAAAGTAGCAATTTGAGGAAATATAATCAGTAATATAACACAAACTATTAAAGCAAATAAGAAGGGCCAAATGCCTTTGAAAATAACTTCCAAAGGTATTTCCGGAGCAACACCTTTAATGATATACACATTCATGCCTACGGGTGGTGTAATAACGCCCATTGCCACAACTAATACCATAATCACGCCGAACCATATAGGATCATATCCCAAAGTATCTACAACTACAGGGAAAAATATGGGTGTAGTAAGTAACACCAATGCTAAAGCGTCCAGAAAACATCCAAGAATTAAATAAATGACTAAAATAACACCCAAAATTGCGAATGGAGGTAACGGTAAAGCACCTGCCCAATTTGCAATTTCAAAAGGAATTCTGCTAATGGCCATAAATCTTCCAAATATAATAGCGCCGGCAATCATAAGCATAATCATAGCGGTCGTTCGCGTAGTATCTGAAAGAGATTTTAATAAAGCTTCCCTGCTTAAACGCTTTTCAAGCAAAGATATGCCCAATACGCCTGCAGCTCCAATTGCTCCAGCCTCAGTAGGTGTAAACCATCCGGCAAATAAACCTCCGATAGATATGGAAAATACAATTAAAGCTTCCGCTAATCCTCCGCGAAGTGATAAGATTCTTTCTTTCCAGCTGGCCCTAGGTCCAGCCGGCCCTAATTTTGGATTGCGTATTGTGATAATAAAGATCGTTATCATATAGAGAAGCATCATGAGTATGCCAATCCGGTGATCGTCATACCCGGCATCCTCGGCACTCGGCTGACGGATCCGGCCTCCGGACGCACCGTCTGGGGGGCCTTCGGCGGC
>JAKSCF010000351.1 GCA_022360735.1 Clostridia bacterium | reverse complement strand
TTATAGATAAATTGAATGCAGGTGTATAATTATTAGTTTCTTGTGTTAATTTGACAAGAAAATTTAGGTAGCAGATAGGCTATAAAAATTGTACACATACAAGACGATGAAGCCCTAGCCGTAATCTCTGATTACGTAGCAGGTCTCATGCGTAAACTCTCCAATCTTCGATTGGCTAAGAGTTTTTCCGCCTGTTAGCAGGTATAATAAGCCATGGATGGTGGTTATAGTCCATATGCCATCAAATTTTCTCCAAATTAATACATTAACGAATATTTATATACCTGTATTCATTTGCATTCAATTGCAAAGTATTTTGTCTTCAGTATGAAAAGTAAGAACTTAAAGGCTGCAAAATGAAAAGACTTTAATAAAACTACAGATTTAGACATTTTATGCACCCTGAGAAATTTGTGAAAATATAATGAATCAGAGGTGGGAATAGAAAAATACTTAGAAAGAAGGGGATAGATTTTGTATAAAACTTCAAAAACATTAAGCCTCATACTGGTGTTAATGTTTTTATTTTCAATGTTTACCGGTACTACATTTGGACATGAAGAGCCGGTTTATGATTTTGTAATTGAGTTAACTTCAGATCCTAGACACCTTGTTCAAGGAGAAGAAGCCACTTTTAATATTAGAGTAGAAAACACAGGAAACCAAACCTTGAATGGCATACTTGTAGTAGAAGAAGGTTTAGGCATATATCAAGAAATTACAACATTAGATCCAGGTAGAGAACAGAATATTACAAAGACAAAAACAATGAACGAATTAGGGCAATATGAGGTTTTGGTAAGGGCTACAATTAATATGAATGAGTATCGAGATGAAAAAACAGCACAAGGAAGTTTCGCTGTTGAAAAACCACGATATGATTTAGCGGTTCAAATGGTTGCAAACCCAGAAACGGTAAAACTAGGAGGTGAAGTGACGTTTTCAATTAGCATTATGAATACCGGTAATATAGATATACAGGACATTACAGTAAACGATTCACTAACAGGATTTCATGAAACAATACCTTTACTGGAAGTAGGCCAGGAAATGAATTTCTCAACCTCTAAGTTTATGCGTGAACCGGGAACCTACAGGAATACTGCGATAGTAAGATTTAATGCGGGTAAAGATTCTATGGTTAGGGAGGCTGTTGCACCGGTTACCGTACAGGAACCAGAACCGATTTATGATCTGGAAATTGAGAAGACGGCAACACCTGAAACCGTTGAACTGGGAAAAGAAGTAATTTATACGATTAGAGTTAAAAACACGGGAAATAAAGATTTGAAAGTCATTGAAGTAGAGGATCCAAAGCTGGGTATCAGTGAGAAGATTAAAAGTTTAGGAGCAGGAGAAGAAAAGATTTTTACAAGCTCTGCGGTTATGAATGAATTAGGCACCTATACCAATACAGCAACGGCTTCAGTCAATATGCCGGATGTGTTCTCTAAGACAGTAAGATCTGAGGCTGTAGTTACTGTAAAATCTGAACCAACCAATGACGTTTATGATTTTGAAATTGAGAAAATTGCAACACCGGAGACGGTTTATTTGGGAAATGCAGCAACTTTTGATATTACAATTAAGAATACTGGGAACAAGGACTTATTTGATATTAAAATAGTAGATGAAATGTTGGATATAAATAGAGAAATTGCCTTATTACCAGCAGGAGAGGAATTTCATGATTCAATAGATATTGTTATGAATGAATTAGGGACTTTCACTAACACTGTATTGGCATCCGTAACTATGGGTGAGTTTTCCAAGACAGAAACTGCACAGGCTGCAGTTATGGTGATTCCTGCACCGGAACCTATTTATAGTTTTGAAATAGAATTGACAGCAACACCGGATACGGTTTATAAAGGTGAGGAAATAACTTATTTTATTAAAATTGTGAATACGGGAAATAGAGACATATATAATATGTTGATAGAGGCGCAATCGTTAGGATTTGATGATACTGGTATCATTGAGTTATTAAAAGCTGGCGAGGAATTAAGTGGTTCTGAGCCTATTTTAAGGGATAAACATGGTACGATTACTTCTTCTATAACAGCCTCTGTAGAAATGGATGAATATACTGGTACAAAGACAGCAGAAGCCACAGTAACGGTTTTAGACCCTGCCAGAGATTTTACCATTACTAAAACCGTTGATGATGCTTCTGTTTATAAAGGAGAAACGGTTATTTTTGAAATCGTTGTTGAAAATATTGGAACTACAACAATGAAAGAGATTGCAGTTGTGGATGAGAAAATCGGCCTAAATGTAGTGATTGACACACTAGAGCCTGGCGAGGAAAACAGTTACCTGACAACCACAGCTGTTGAAATGAATGAAATAGGTGTTTACAAGAATACGGCTACAGCCACTTGGGAAGGCATCTCAAAATCTGACTCAGCAGAAATAACCGTTATGGATTTAGAGCCTGTGGAAGATTTTATAATTACTAAAACCGTTGATGATGCATCCGTCTATAAAGGGGAAACCGTTAATTTTGAAATCGTTGTAGAAAATATTGGAACAAAAACCATGAATAACATTGTATTAAAAGATGAAAAAATTGGTCTAAATACTGTGATTGAAACGCTGGAGCCAGGAGAAGAAAACAGTTATCGAACAACGGCTGCTATTAAGATGGATGATCTATGTCTTTACAAAAACACTGCTGAAGCTACATGGGAAGGGATATCTAAATCGGCATCAGCAGAAGTAAAGGTATCTAAGAAATATGATTCGATGACGATGATGATGACGATGATGATCCAACCCCTGCCCCGGAAGATCCGGATGATGGAGGGGAAGAACCTGAACCTATCCCTGATCCGGAAGATCCGCCTATAGATAATGATGAAACACCTATAGACGACGAAACATCAGATGATGATATCGATTTAGATGAAGAGATTGACTACCCCGAAGAAGAACTTCCCGATACAGGAGGCATAGGTTTAGAGATACTTTATGGAATATCCGCATTATCAGCAGGATTGGGAATCGTATTTAAGAGAAAGAGAAATTAACGCGCTATATTTGGTTATATGTAAAGCTGGGCTCAAGGCTCAGCTTTTACTTAGGTTGAAACTACACTTTATTTCTCATTTTTCCTACGGCATAAGTCAATACAGGGATGCCAAACCCAAAAATTATGCCAACAGGCATCAAAATTAACTGTTCGAAATCTTCTAGTTCAAATTTACTGACTGCTAATGTAAGTGTAAAGAGGCCGACAAAAGTAAGGTAAATATTATTTAAATGTTTAGGTTCTTTTAACCCAAATAAAGACTTTAAAATATGTATATTGGCATATGAGAAAAAATAAAGTAAAGCAAAATCTGATAATATCCATATGCCTACCACTAATGATTCAATTTTTTCTATGGTCTGAAACAAAGAGATATGCTTAATGGCAACCAAATAAGGAATAGTGGATCTTTCAACAGTGGAATAGTTAAGAACCCCTATAACCGTAATGACCAGTATGGGTACAACAATGGTGTAAAATATAACCAGTTCCAACCCATATTTTTTTATTTTATCGGTTTTATTGATTTTATCACTGACTAAAAAAATATAAGAAAACAAAAGATATCCGGATGAAACACCGATACCGGCTTTAACAACGGGAAAGAAGTCACTGATGCTAATGGGTGTAATACGATGCAACTCTATATTAGGAATATTAAGTGTTGATAAAATAAAAAAGATTAATAGAAGAACTAAAAATATGATTTCACTCATTCTGGCAAATATGACCAATTTAAATCGCATAACAAAAGCAATGAATACCAACATAGATACCAAAAATAGTTTAATGTCTACATTATAATACGTGGTTGCAACCAACCTTTCGCAATAATAACGTGTATAGTAACATAATAAAATAGTAGTGAAAATAAAGTAAGTCAATACCAAAGCTTTACCAATCCACTTGCCAAAAACGTCATACAGGATGTCCATAAAAGACATTTCTTTATCGGTGTATTTTTTGTAGATACCTTGAAATATAAAGACAGCTAACAATAAAATTAATGAAGCAAGTAATGGCGCAAGCCAAGCGGCTTGTTTGGCTTGTTTAGCTGTAAAATACGGTATTGATCGCATAAAAGGCGAATATGTAAATGCCAATACTATAATGAACGCTTGTCTAATAGATATCTTATCATTCATACCATTCATTGGAATGTAGTCCTTTCAAATCACTTTTCTGTACTTTTATTTTAATTTTAATATATCTATGATAACTTTAGAGAAACTGTATTGATATGGATTACTAAAATATATAATGCCGTAGACCAAAGTGATTAACGCTATAACACTATATAGGATCAATTCTCTTTTTAATTGATTTTTTTTCATTGTGTAAACCTCTATAATACTGAGTAAAACAATAAAAATAATGAATGCTATCATTTTATAACTTCCTCACTTCCAATAGGTTGTCTTTTTAAATAAGATCTAACAATTTTAGACTCAACCTCTATAGAAATAGGTGTATCAGAAAATACTTCAGGCCAGTCAGGATAGAATTTTTTTGATTTTTCTGGGTACTTATGATAAACTTCACTCCAAATGTTTAGAAAGTCCACTTTATTATTTTGAGCGTATTCAACAATGCTTTCAACTTGTGACTTAACGATAGACTGCTGTTGTTTTTCAAGTAATCTAAAGCTTTTTTCATCGAAAATGTCTTCATCAGAATACATTTCAGCGATACTGCTAATCACTCTAACACTAATGGTTACACTTAATTTTCCTTGCTTATCGATTTTAGGTAAAATTTTAGTATCAGCTTTGGATACTTCAAGAGAAATCTTTCCTTGTTTTTGATCTTCCACCATAATAACACCGGAAGCATAGTCATTTCTTACCCAGTTTAGGCCTCTTGCCAAGTCGTCTTTTACATATCCAATCATTTTATTTTCTCTAAATATGGCAAAGCCGTTAAGAGCAATGTCTCTTTTATTTTCTTCTTCCGAACCATCCATTACTTGAGTTAAATATATACATGGAATATATGCAGATATGTGAGGCCGGTCAAACATCTCCATCAGCTCATGCAGTTGAATGTTATGAGAAACGGATATACCTTCAATGTTTTTTACAAGATGCGTTAACCGATCGGAAATAAAATGGCCTTTTAAACTGGTGGTGTTGATGACTTCTTCTGTTGTGGCATCCAGAACAATAAATACTGTGGTATCCAATCTAAATTTATATTGTCTGGTAAAAAAATCCAAATACTTTATAATGCCTTTTTTTGCGGTTTCTTCATCAAAGAGAATAAACTCCAAGTGACCCCAGAAAGGTTTCTTAGAGGAATACATGTCCAAATTTCTTATGGCATCAAAAAGTGTACCCCCATTTACTGTAATGTTTCTGGCAATTTCTTCACCTGACTTTACATCGGGAGTATATCTGGAAGTTACGGTTAGATTAACATCCGTTTCTTCTAATTCTTCGATTCCAATAACTTTAATAAATGTAATATCTTCAATCTCATTTCGCCCTTCTGCAAAATATCCGCATGAAGTCAATAAAAATACATTCATCATCATAATAAAAAGGAAAGAAAGCTTTTTCATACGATTTACCTCCGTTGTTGATCTTCTGTTTTTAGGTTATAGGGTCGACTTTTCTGTTGAGATAAAGGTAGTCTGAAAATCGTATCATCCATGTCTTGATATTCACTGGCGACAAATGGTGATAAATAGGGAACACTCAGAACCTCAATTTTTGCCAGCACAAGCAATAACAATAGAAAACCCATTACCATACCAAAAAGTCCTATAATGCTGGCTAATATAACAAAAACAAATCGCCATAGCCTAACCGCATTGGACAAATCTTGATTGGGCATAGCAAAACTGGATATGGCTGTAAGTGCAACAATTACCACTACTGCCGGCGATACCAGGTTTGCTTCAACTGCTGCTTGTCCTACTACGATAGCGCCTACAATTGAAACGGCTTGCCCAATAGCTCTAGGAAGTCTAATACCTGCTTCAAGAAGTATTTCAAAAGCAATAAGCATGAAAATAACTTCTAAAAAAGAAGGGAAAGGAACCCCTTCTTTTGCGGTGGCAAGAAAGATTGCTAACTTTGAAGGTATCATTTCCTGATGAAATGTTACAACGGCTGTATAAAATGAAGGTAACAGCAATGTAGTAAAAAAAAGAACAAATCGCATTAATCGAATGATAGAACTGATGATGTAATTTTTTGAATAATCTTCCGGTGCTTGTAAGCATTGAAGAAAGGTTGCAGGAATGATGAGGGATGTGGGAATGCCATCAATAATGATACCAACTCTGCCTTCAATGATGTCAGAGCAAAATTTATCTGAACGCTCCGTGTATATAACTTGTGGAAATACAGTGTATTTCGAATCAATAATATATTCAGAAATAAAGCTTGTTGTCAAAACACCGTCTACATCAATGTTTTCAAGCCTTTTCTTCAATTGGTCTATTATTTTATCATTGGTGATATGATTCATATATATAATATCTACAGGTGTATGAGTGCGTTTACCCACAATGACTTGTTCGATTTTTAATTCAGGGGATTTAATTTTACGCCGTATAGTAGCCGTATTGACACGGAAGGTTTCTACAAAGGAATCCTTAGCACCTTTAATAACATTTTCACCTGACGGTTCAGATACACTTCGTCGATCAAAGCCGTAGTTATGAAAAGTAATGGCTTTTTTTTCGTGATCAAAAATCAATACCGTACAGCCAATAAGCACATCGGTGATGACATCACTGATGTTATCTCTGGTCTTTTGATTAACGTAATAAATGCTTCCTTCTTCTATGTATTCAATAATATCTTTTTCATTTTTTGCCAATTTAAAAACTTCTGCCTGCTTCAAAGGCTTCAGTACAAAATTACTGGTTTCTACACTGCTAATGAGGCCATCGATAAAAAATAAAGTCACTTCTATAGAATTTATTTTTATTTCTCTAAAAACAACGTCTTCATTATCTTTAAAAATTTCTTTTAGATTTTTGCTGGTTAATTTTAAATCTTCAGGTAAATCTATATATTCCGGTGTATTACTGCTTTCTTTATTTTCCTTCTTTTTACGTTTGAAAAACACCATATCCACCCCAGTTTTTTTATAAAAAATAGTATTGCCGAGTGATAAAATTATATGCACGGGCGTATGCAATACGCCCTTACCGTTACTGCTTATTGATCAATTGCCTTTCTGCCATTTCTACTAACTTCCGAGTAATTTGGCCGGTGTGATAGGATGCCATATAACCGGCATCGACTGCTTGATCAGCAGGCAGCCCTAATTCTTGTGCTACTTCAATCTTAAATTGATCTAAAGCAGTGCGTGCTTCGGGAACAACAAGTCTTTTATTTGACATTTTCATCTCTCCTCACTTATCAAACCCAGATTATTCACGATAAACTACAAAAATCTACTGCGTCTTTTGGTTTTCTTGCTCCCATAATTTTTCTACTGTACTAACCAAGTACAGCAAAAAAATGATAGAATCAATAAATTCCAAAATACTTGTACCTTTTTAGTAGTTTCCATGAATAATCTGGGTTATTTATTATTATTATGTACTTTTCTGATTTGAATTATTAAGGATATGGCACTTAATTGATTATTGCAATAAAACATGAACAAGATATTGACATTGACCGTAAGGTTAGGTTGTAAAATAGAAGTGATCATGTAAAATCATGAGGAGGAGATGTTATGAAGATAAAAAAGATTGAACAAGAATTTACGGCATGGGCAGGAACGGAGACCGATAACTTAGATAAAGCTAAAATATGTCTTATGGGAGTCCCTTTTGATAGTGCAACCAGTGTGGGTAAAGGAACATCACAAGGACCTGATATGCTGAGAAAATTATCCTGTAACCTGGGAGAGATAACAGAAGATGGTGTTGTGTTAGAAGAGAATCTTTTATTTGATGTCGGAAATGTTGTGCTGGATTTAAATTGGGATAGGTTTTTTAAAAGTGTAGAAGACAAAGCCTTAGAGCTGATGAATACAGATAAGTTTTGCTTATTTCTGGGAGGAGACCACTCTGTAACCATACCCCTTCATAAAGCGTTCGGAGCCTATCAAAAATCACTGAACCCAAATGCCAAAATAGGCATTATTCACTTTGATGCACATTACGACTTATGTGAAGAATTTGAAGGGCATATTTGGTCCCATGCCTGTACAGAAGCAAGGAGTTTAGAAGGGGTAATTACAGGCAATGATTTATGTTTCTTAGGAATTAGAACAGCCGAAGTAAGCGAAATAAAGGTCATGAAAAAAAATCCCGGTATAAAAACCATCACTGCTTCAGAAGTATTTAAGAAAGGATACCTAAAGGCTTTTGAAGAAATAGAAGTGTATTTTAAAGGCTATGACGCACTATACTTTACATTGGATATTGATGTGCTTGACCCAGGATTTGCACCCGGAACAGGTACACCATTGCCGGGAGGAATAAGCAATAGAGAGTTAATGGAGATTTTTAAACTCATGATAGAAAAATTACCAATTAAAGCGATGGATATTGTAGAGGTTTCGCCGCCTTTAGATGTTAATAATATTACTTCATACGCTGCACTGACCATCATTCAATTACTATTAGGACATTTTAGCAAGGCCGAATAAATGTTTTTATAAGAGACTTTTTTATTTAAAGTGAAAGTCTCTTTTTAATTGTTCTATTAAGAAAATTCACATCATGATATAATATTTTTATGATTCCATGAGCGAGGTAAAAGCATGTATCTGATCGGTGAATTCTCTAACATTTTAAAGGTATCTACCAGAACATTGCGTTATTATGAAAAAATTGGACTTTTAAAACCTTTTTTTGTTGATTCCAAAACAAAGTATAGGTATTATTCAGAAGAACAATTTAGTGATTTTCTAATGATTGCAGAATTTAAAAAGTTAGGATTTACTTTAAAAGATATTAATAATCTCTTAAAATCTAAAACGAATTCAGATTTTCAAAAAGTCTTAGAAGAAAAATATCAAGATTTAAAAAAAGAAAAAAATAAGCTGGAGACAATGATTCATGGATTAAATAAAGTCATTGAACGGATTGAAAACAAAGAAGAGATATTGCAAATACCAAGAGCGGTTAATATCAAGATTGAGGAAAGAAAAGCAATAACCGTTTATGCAAAGCGAAAGAAAATTTCATTAGATGATTTAGATCTTTTTATAGATGAATTTATAGATGAAATAGATGCACTCAAGATAAAAATGAGAGAACCAATTATTTCTATCTATTACTATGATGGTGATATTGAGAAGGAATATTTAGTCAAAGAAGAAGAAGATATTGAACTGTGTGTGGAGGTCCTTAAACAGACTAATAATAATGCTTTACCCCTAAAAATATTACCCGGAGGGAAATATGCGACTATTATTCATGTGGGAAGTGAATATAGATTGGATGAATATGATAGGAGTATAGAAGCTTATTACAGGTATCTCATTACTTGGATTCATCAAAACCATTATCATATTGCCGGGATTCCATTAGAAGTGATGCTTAAAAAAGGCTCCAGTAAGGACCCTGACAATGAAAGCATCCTAAAAATATGTATTCCAATTGAAATTGAAAAAATGATATGAGAGGTGAAAAAATGATGCGTATGACACCAAAAACTGAACTGGAAAACAGAATTCATCGACTACAAATACAGCTGCAGAAAGAAAATATTGATGGGGCCTTAATTTTACAAAATGCAGACTTATATTACTTTACCGGAACCATTCAGCAAGCTTACTTCTTTGTTCCGGCTGAAGGAAAACCTATGTTATTTGTAATAAAGGGCCTAGACAGAGCCAGAAAAGAATCTGCACTGGAAGGAATCGTTTCAATCGAGAAGTTACGCGACATACCTGTATTACTTCATGATCTCGGTTATACGGCTTTTGAAACCATTGGTCTTGAGGCAGATGTTTTGCCTGCAAACCTGTATACACGCTATGGGAAGTTGTTTTCTTCTGCCGGACTGGTTGATGTAAGCGGCATAATACGATCCTTACGAATGGTTAAATCACCATATGAAATCCAATTAATCCGTGAAGCCGCAAAAATGTCTGAAAGTGTATTTAAGTCCGTGAGAGATCATATAAAAGAAGGTATTAAGGAATTTGAACTGGTTTCAATGATTGAAAAAATATCCAGAGAAAATGGACATGCCGGATATATTCGTCCTAGAGGCTTTAATCAAGAATTTGGTTATGTACTTTTGCTATCGGGACCGGATGCTGCTGAGACAAGTTTTGGAAGTGGTCCGTTAGGCGGGAGAGGGATCAGTACCGCATATCCGGTTGGGTCTTCTAATCGACAAATCTTACGAGATGAACCCATTATCCTGGATTACGAATCTTGGTTAGAAGGGTATATGACGGATATGACAAGAACCTTTTGCTTGGGTAAATTGCCTGACTATATGGTTGATGCCTACAATGTGGCAGTAGAAATACAAGAATTAATGATAGAGGTTGTAAAACCGGGTGCGGTGTGCAGTGAATTATATGCTAAAGTTTTTGAAAAGGTTCAGAAATATAATCTTCAAAAACACTTTATGGGATTAGAGAAACCGGTCCAATTTATTGCCCATGGCGTAGGCTTAGAAGTAGATGAGCTGCCTGTTGTTGCCCCTAGAGTACCAACTGTTATTGAGAAAAACATGGTAGTAGCCATAGAACCTAAATTTGTTTTTGAAAATGGAGCCGTAGGCATAGAGAATACTTATACAGTTGGTGAACATGGATTAGAAGCGGTAACCGTATTTGACGAAAGCATTCAATATGTGTAAAGTATTGAAGTAACAGAATAATACAAAGGTAGGAATAATAATGAGAAACATACCCAGAAAAGAACTTCAAAGGCAAAGAATGATGGCTTATTTTATTGATGCTGCGCACCATGTCATAGAAACCGAAGGCATACAAGCTGTTACTATTAGAAAAGTAGCAGATTTAGCGGGTTATAACAGTGCCACCATATATAATTATTTTGAAAACTTAGATCATTTAATTAGTTATGCATCCATTAAATATTTAAAAGAATATTACTTGTCTCTTGAAGAATATATTAAAGGTGCAAAAGATACAAAAGAAAGATTTCTATTAATTTGGAAAAAGTTTTGTATACATTCTTATCAAAATCCTGAAATATTTAAGACGATTTTCTTTGGTAATATAAGGCAATCGGTTACGGAAATTTTTAATGATTATTTTTCAATTTATCCATCTGATTTTGGGGAACACTCTAGTGAGACTTTACCCATGCTTTCAGAGGGAAATATATATGCCCGTAACAAAAAAGTTTTACAATTTTTAGTAACAGAAGACTTTATTAAGATGCAAGATTTAGATGAATTAAATGAGGTGATTGTTACTTTTTATAGGGGAATACTCGCACGAATTTTAGACCGAAATGAGAATGAAGAAATAGATTTGGAAGAGGAAATTAATAAAACCATTAGATTTATCAATAAAATAATAAATTTATATCAATAACGATACAAGGTATATTTTGTATAAGATAATAGATTTCAAATGAAGCCGCTCTAAATTTTTTAGAGAAGGCTTTTTTAATACGATTTTGTTGGACGATACGACGAATGAACAAATATTTTGAAAAAAGTAAACATGGTTATTTAATAATCATGTTTACTTTTTGCTTTTTTCAGAATATAATAATGTTGTTATTAATTTATCAAAGGAAGGAGAATGTATCGTGAAGTTAAAGTTTGGCAATTTTTATGTCAAAGACATTCAATTTGGTAATGAATCAAAATTTGAAAAAGGCATTCTATGGATTAACAAAAAAGAAGCCCTTGCGGTAGTTAGAGAAGACGAGCATATTACGGATGCAGACTTAATGATTGCAAAACCAGGAGAGGAAATAAGGATTGTGCCTGTTAAGGAGGCTATTGAGCCTAGAATAAAACTTAACGATGATATTCCTGCATTTCCAGGAGTGACAGGAGATGTTGTTCAAACAGGTTATGGCACAACCCATGCTTTGAAGGGATGCAGCGTATTAGCAGTAGGTAAACACTGGGGGAGTTTTGGAGACGGACTTATTGACATGTCTGGGGAAGGTGCGAAATACACACTCTTTTCTCAGTTAATGAATGTGTGCTTAGTAGCGGATACAGATGAAGTAGAAGAAAGGCACGAGCAGCAGAAAAAAAATCATGCAATTCGTTGGGCAGCCCATAGATTAGCTGAATACTTGGGTGGAATTGTAAAAGATCTGGAGCCTGACGAAGAAGAAACCTTTGAACTTGGTCAAATGATTAAAAGAGATCCATCTATTGAAGCGTTGCCATCCGTGGTTTATGTCATGCAGCCACAATCTCAGATGGAAGAAATGGGATACAATGATTTATTGTATGGTTGGGATTTAAATCATTATTTACCATCTTTAGTACATCCAAACGAGGTGTTAGATGGTGCGATTATTTCTGGGTCCTTTATGCCTTGCTCATCTAAATGGTCAACCTATGATTTTCAAAACAATCCAACCATAAAAAGACTTTATCAAGAACATGGAAAAACCGTAAACTTTTTAGGCGTTATCATGTCAAACTTAAATGTATCATTAGAGCAAAAACAAAGATCAGCACAGTTTGTTTCTAAGATTGCGAAAATGATTGGAGCAGATAGTGCTATTTTAGCAGAAGAAGGCTATGGAAATCCAGATGCGGATTTTATTGCTTGTTTCGTAGAATTAGAGAAAGCAGGCATTAAGACGGTTGGTGTTACAAATGAGTGTACCGGTAGAGACGGACAATCTCAACCTCTTGTTACCTTAGATGAACTAGCGGATGCTATTGTATCTTGTGGGAACGTTTCACAGCTAATAGAGCTGCCGCCAATGAAAACAGTAATTGGAGAGTTAGAAGCTTTGGCCCGTGACGGCTTGTCCGGAGGATGGGCACATGATGAAAAATTAGGCCCTTCTGTAAGAGTAGATGGCAGTATTATTCTAGAGAATAACTCTATGTTCTGCGGCGACCGAGTATCCGGATGGTCACCAAAAACAATGAAAGAATATTAAAGGAAGGAGAACACCATGAAAAAAGCTGTTTTATATATCAATCAATTTTTTGCCGGTATTGGTGGAGAAGACTTTGCCGATCATAAACCGGAAATAAGAGAAGGTTTAGTGGGCCCCGCATTAGCATTGAATGCCAGCCTAAATAATGCTCAAATTACACATACTATTATCTGTGGTGATAACTATATGGGATCTAATACAGAAGATGCAGTAGATAAAATTATCAGCATGCTTAAAGATTTAGAGCTTGACATCTTCTTTGCAGGTCCGGCTTTTCAAGCAGGTCGATATGGCGTTGCTTGCGGGACAATATGTAAGCATGTAAAAGAAAACTTTGGTGTAGAAGTTATTACGTCTATGCATGAAGAGAATCCTGGAGTAGATATGTTTAAGAAAGACGCATACATTTTCCCGGGAGGAAAAAGTGCAGCCATGATGAGAAAAGATACTGCAAAAATGGCTGAATTAGGCGATAAAATTTTAGATGGAAAATCTATGTTCTTAGCTGAGGAAGAAGGCTTTTTTGTAAGAGGCGTTCGTCATCAGATTTGGTTAGAAGATGGTCGACCTGCTTCAGATCGTGCTATTGACATGTTACTTAAAAAAATCAATAATCAACCATTTGTTAGTGAATTACCAATTCCAAAAAGTGATCGTGTTCCCATTGCTGAACCTGTCAAGGATTTATCAAATGCAAGAATTGCATTGGTAACTTCGGGAGGCATTGTACCGGTGGATAATCCGGATAGAATCCAATCTGCTTCTGCAACTCGATGGGGCAGATACGATATTAGTAAACAGGAAAGATTAGAAGCCGGTGTTTTCAAGACCATTCATGCAGGTTATGATCCGGCAGCAGCTGATGCAGATCCAAATGTGTGTGTACCAGTTGATGCAATGCGTGATTTTGAAAAGCAAGGTGTTATCGGTAAGCTTGATGATTATTTTTATACAACCGTAGGTACTGGAACAACTGAAGCTGAAGCTCAAAGAATGGCAGAAGAGATGTTAGCATATTTCCAAAAGGATGGTGTAGATGCAGTTATCCTTACATCCACCTGAGGTACTTGTACACGTTGCGGTGCAACAATGGTAAAAGCAATTGAAAAAGCAGGATATCCTATCGTTCAAATGTGCAATTTAATTCCTGTAGCTAAGACAGTTGGCTCAAATAAAATGGTACCAACCATTTCTATCCCATATCCATTGGGGGATCCAAACACATCCAAAGAGGAGCAGTGGAAGCTAAGACATCATCGTGTAGAAGTCGCTCTAGAAGCATTGACACAAGATGTAAAAGAACAAACAATATTTAAAGTAAAAAAATAGGAGTGAGTGTTTATGAAGACAAAAAATACGAGTAAAAGTGTTTTTTATATCTCCTTAGTTATTGTTTTTGTTATCGCTGCTTGGGGATTGGTGGCTGGTGAAAATTTTGCAAATCTTGCAAATAAGCTGATGGCATTTTTACAAGTCAATTTTGGATGGCTTTACTTGCTGTCAATGTTTATTTTCGTATTAGTAGCGCTGTTTTTAGGCTTCAGTAAATATGGGAAAATTAAGCTAGGACCAGATGATTCAGAGCCAGAATATAGTACGGTTTCTTGGTTTGCGATGTTGTTTGGAGCAGGCATGGGAATTGGATTGGTTTTCTGGGGGGTAGCAGAACCCATATCTCATTTAGTTTCTCATTCACAGCCAGGAAGCAGTGAAGCAGCAACTTTTGCAATGAATGCTTCATTTAAGCATTGGGGATTTCATCCTTGGGCAAACTATTCCATTATAGGGCTTGCCTTAGCTTATTTTCAATTTAGAAAAGGTTATCCAGGCTTGGTTAGTAGTATTTTTGTTCCTTTGCTTGGTGAAGAAAGGGTCAGAGGTCCAATAGGAAAGACAATAGATATTTTGGCTGTATTTGCTACAGTTGCTGGTGTTGCCACATCTTTAGGATTAGGAACCATGCAGATTAACAGTGGTATGAATTATGTATTTGGATTACCCATTAATGCTTACGTTCAAATAGGTATTATTGCTGTTATTACAGTTTTATATATTGGAACGGCAGTTGCAGGTATTGAAAAAGGCATTAAGTTGTTAGGTGATATCAATTTATATTTAGCAGGAGGCTTAATACTCTTAACCTTCCTAGTAGGTCCTAAGTTGATGATGATGAATGCTTTTTCAGAAGGCTTAGGAACTTATTTAAATAACTTTGTTGTTGATAGTTTACACTTAAATATCATTGGAGATAATTCTTGGGTTAATGGTTGGACAGTATTTTACTGGGCTTGGTGGATTTCATGGTCTCCATTTGTAGGTATATTTATAGCCCGTATTTCTAAAGGAAGAACAATTAAAGAATTTATCTTAGGTGTATTATTAGTGCCTACAATCTTGACATTTTTATGGATATCTGTTTTTGGAGGAAGTGCTATTTATCAAGAGTTAATTGGTAATTCAACCATTACAGATGCGGTTAACGAAAATATTGCTACAGCCATCTATCATTTATTAGAACAATATCCATTGACCACTTTTGCCTCTATTGTAACAGTGCTATTGGTAGCC
>JAKSCF010000224.1 GCA_022360735.1 Clostridia bacterium | reverse complement strand
GTATAATAGCTTACTCTTAAATCAACTCTACCTTCTAATACGTACACAATCTCTAATCTATCATGCCTGTGAATAGGATATTCTTTTACAGAAGTTAGAAAAATATTAATAGGAATATCTTCAAGACAATGAATATGCTCTTTTAACATCAGAACACCTCTTTATAAACCTTAATCTAAACCTTTATCTGGTATCATTTATTCATAAAACTCAAATTCAAAATCTTTTATTTTAACAGTATCACCTTCTTGAATGCCCAATTCTTTTAATCGGTCTACCGCACCTCTATCTTTAAGATAATTATACAAATACCTTAAAGACTCCATATCATTTAAATTGGTAGAGTTAAATATCTTTTCTAATTGTTTGCCTTCCAGAACATAGTCTTCATTTTCTCTTCTAACATATACTTCTCTGTAATCTTCATTTTGACCATGAATTTCAAAATCAAACATGTTGTCATAAATAGGCTCAGGCTCATCATCTAATTGATCCAGTTCAGAAGCAATGAAGCTCAGCATTTCATCTATACCTTGATTCAAGGCATTAGAAATGGGAAAGACTTTGTAGCCTTTCGCTTCTACATATTCTTTAAATTTTAAATAATCTTCTTCCGATGCGATATCCATTTTATTAGCCGCTACAATTTGTGGTTTTTTCTTTAGTTTTTCTGAATATTGCATGAGTTCATTATTGATTTTATCAAAGTCATGGGTAGGATCTCTTTCTTCGCTTCCGGATACGTCCACAACATGTACCAAAATTTTATTACGCTCAATGTGTTTTAGAAAATTTAAGCCTAAACCATGACCTTTATGTGCGCCTTCTATTAACCCGGGAACATCTGATACTACAAAACTCTTGTTATAGATTTCTACTACTCCCAGATTGGGCGTAATTGTGGTAAAGTGATAATTCCCTATCTTAGGTTTTGCACTTGTAATAATAGAAAGCAATGTTGACTTTCCCACATTTGGAAAACCAATCAGGCCTACATCAGCTATTAACTTTAGCTCTAATTGAATCCACCTTTCTTCAGCAGCACCACCGGCTTCAGCAAAATTTGGTGCTTGACGTGTAGAGGTCTTAAAGTGAATATTTCCTTTCCCGCCTTTTCCTCCTCGTACAGCAACAATCTCATCGCCATCTGCTGTAAGATCTGCCATTACCAATTCTGTTTCCTCATCAATAATAGCTGTTCCTGGAGGTACTTTTAATATAAGGTTATCTGCATTTTTACCATATTGTTTTTTCTTTTTTCCATTCTCTCCATTTTGAGCTTGATACTTGGTTTTATAACGAAAGTCCATCAATGTTCTTAAACTACTGTCTGCTTTAAAGATAACGCTTCCACCATGTCCACCATCGCCACCGTCCGGTCCGCCATCCGGGACATATTTTTCTCTTCTGAACGAAACACTACCGTCTCCGCCTTTCCCCGATTTAATAAATATTCTTGCTCTATCTACAAACATTTTTATCACCTGCTTTATTAGTATTGTGCAATACTTAGGTTGTATTATGTATACAAATACACATTTTAAAAGACTAATTTCACATACTCTATATAATTAGGACTTAATTGCTGAACGAAAAAATATTATTAGAAAATTTTATACCTAATGTCTCTCAACATAAATCAAAATGCAAGAGTATTATTAAATATTGACCTTTTTTTATGCATTCCTAATTAGTAAAGCATCAAATCTTCTGATTGT
>JAKSCF010000729.1 GCA_022360735.1 Clostridia bacterium | reverse complement strand
TAATATGTGGTTATCCAAATATTATTATTTTTTTTTTTTTTTTTTTAAAATTTTTTTGAAAAAGATGAAATAATTGTTTTATAATGGAATAAAGTGTTTGTGTAGATTTAAATAAAAATTTGTTGAATTTTATAATATAAAAAGATAAATATTTTCAAGATTTTTAATAGTATATTATTTCCTATATGTATAAAAAATGATTATTTCTAATCATTTATATAGCTTGTAAATAAAGGTTTGAAATGTTAAACTAAATGATAAGAATGCATAATTCGACATAAGCAATATAGGAGGGTGGAATATCGTGAGGAGAAATACAAATGTTTTGGTTTTGATTATTTTTTTATTGGTAGGATTAGTTGTAGGAAGTTTTCTTGGAGATCTTTTAAAAGGCACCATCAATTTATTCTCTCACAGTAAAACCATTGGCTTTGACCCTTTTACGCTTGATTTGATTTTTATTCAGTTGACATTAGGATTTGAATTTACTATTAACTTGGCAACCGTAATTGGTCTTTTGATCGTGCTCATTATATATAGAAATATTAGGTGATGATTCTTGGAGAAAATAATATTAGCTTCTGCCTCCCCAAGGAGGAAGGAGATATTAGAAAAATATAATATTGAGTTTGATACGATTGTATCTGATGTAGAAGAAAACTTTTCACAGGATTGTACAAAAGAGCAAATTCCCATGATGTTAGCTCTAAGAAAAGCATTGAATGTAGAAACCAAATGTACAAATGGTATTATTATTGCTGCAGACACTATTGTATATAAAAATGAAGTGCTGGGTAAACCAACCGATAGGGAAAATGCATTTAACATGCTTAGAAAATTAAGTGATGGCCGGCATGAAGTTATAACAGGTGTAGCCATCATCAGAGTAGGGACCTATGATAAAGTTGTTTTTTATGATACAACACAAGTTTTTTTTAAATCTCTAAGTGATAAGGATATCAATACATATATTGATACAGATGAAATTTGGGATAAAGCAGGGGCGTATGCAATTCAAGGAAAAGGGGTAGAATTAATAGAAAAGATTGATGGGGATTATTATAATGTTATGGGCCTTCCTATTCATAAAGTTAAGCTTGTGTTAGATCAATATTTCACTATAAATGATTAGAGATTAGGAATAGTTGTATTCTTACAGGATACCGGCTAAGGGGTAAAGGGGAGAACAAATAATGTGTTTGACTTATAGTACAAGCATAAAGGAATTACCTATTGATGAACGGCCAAGAGAAAAATTGGTTCAACATGGGGTAGATGTGTTATCAAATTCTGAGCTTCTGGCAATATTGCTTAGAAGTGGTACGAAAGAAATGTCGGCTATAGAAGTTTCCAGTAAATTACTCTCTCTTGATTCAGAAGGTATATGCTATTTAGCAGACAGCACCATAGAAGAGTTAAGTCAAGTAAGAGGCATTGGTGTAGCAAAAGCATGCCAAATACTTGCTGCCATAGAATTGGGCAAACGAATTGCAACAAAGCCAAAACAAAGGAAAATAAATGTTTCATCACCTAGAGAAGTTGCATACTTATTTATTGAAAAGATGCGTTACTTTAAAAAGGAATTTTTTAAAGTGCTTTTACTAAATACAAAAAACGAAATCATAATGATAGATGAGGTGTCGGTAGGCAATTTAAACAGTGCTATTGTACATCCAAGAGAAGTATTTACAAATGCTGTTAGAAAGAGTGCCTCATCAGTTATTTTGGTACATAACCATCCAAGTGGAAATCCAAACCCTAGTTCAGAAGATGTTGAGACAACAAAAAGATTAGTAGAAGCCGGCAGGATTTTAGGGATTGAAGTATTGGACCACTTAATTATTGGGGATGGTGAATATTTTAGTTTAAGAGAAAGTTCTATGATATAGTACTATACCCATATTATTCACGATAAACTACCTTTTTAGTAGTTTCCATGAATAATCTGGGTTAAAGCTGAAAGGAGCAAAAATGGGATTCTTTAATTTTATGAATAAAGATATTGGTGTAGACTTAGGAACCGCAAATACATTGGTTTTTGTTAAAGGACAAGGTGTCACGGTAAGAGAGCCGTCCGTCGTAGCGATAGATGAAAATAGCGGACAAATCCTTGCAGTTGGTAATGAAGCCAAAATGATGATTGGAAGAACACCTGGAAATATTAAAGCTATCAGACCTCTCAAAGATGGGGTTATTGCTGATTTTGATATTACACAAACCATGCTGAAGCATTTAATCGGTGCAACCACTACGACGTCTTTTCTCATAAGACCAAGAGTAATTGTTGGTGTGCCATCAGGTGTTACAGATGTTGAAAGGCGTGCTTTTGAAGAAGCTACATATAAGGCTGGAGCAAAAGAAGTTTTTTTACTGGAGGAGCCAATGGCTGCAGCTATTGGAGCCGGGCTGCCCGTAGAAGAGCCAAGAGGTAGTATGATTGTAGACATTGGTGGTGGAACTACGGATATAGCTGTTATTTCTTTAGGAGGCATTGTAAACAGCGTTTCTTTAAGAGTCGGCGGAGATAAAATGGATGAGGCCATTATTCACTATGTCAAACGAAATTTTAACATGTTAATTGGAGAAAGAACTGCTGAAGAAATTAAAATGAAAATTGGATGTGCTTTTCCCGTAGATACAGAGAAAGAGGACATCAAAAGCATGGAGATAAGAGGTCGTGACGTGGTTTCGGGATTACCAAGGACGGTTAGTTTTACATCAACTGAAATTATGCATTCCTTAGAGGAACCTGTACAAGCCATTGTTAATGGTGTAAGAAATACCCTCGAAAATGCGCCGCCTGAACTTTCAGCAGATATTATTGAAAGTGGTATTGTGCTGGCAGGCGGAGGAGCTTTACTGACAGGTTTAGACAAGCTCATCTATGAAGAAACCGGAATAAAGGTTATTATTGCAGAGGATCCATTGGAATGCGTTGCTTTAGGAACAGGAATCAGTGTTGAGCACATAGAACGAATAAAAAAAATGGGTACACAAGTGAGAAAATATTAAGAAGTGGTGTTGGCTATGAGGTGGATAAGTAGACATAAGAAGTTAATGATAGTAACAATTGTTACTATCCTTCTTATTATTGTTATGTCTGTTTCGTACTTAAATGATTACAGTACAACTGATCCGGAAAAGAAAATAGGGAATATTATTACTTTATTTCAAGAACCTTTTGTTAAAGCCGGAAATGGCTTAAACAAAGGAATAACAGGCATATTTAGATTTAAAGCAGTCATAACAGAGAATGAAAAGTTGAAAGAAGAAGTTTCGATATTAAAAAATGAGATTATCAACTTGCAGCTTAAAAGAAATGAATTAGAAGAGTTGAAACAACTTGAAGCTGCATTAAATTACGCTAATGTTAACCAAGATGTTACATTTATTACAGGGAATGTTATAGCAAAAGACGGCACCAATTGGTTTAATACGTTTACCATCAATATAGGTGAAGATGATGGCTTAACCCAAAATTGCATTGCATTAAATGGCGATGGATTAATTGGAAGAGTGTTTGAAGTCGGTAATAATTGGTCAAAGATTGTTGCAATAGTAGATGACAGTCATTCTGTCAGTTTTAGAATAACCCGTGATACAAAATATATTGGTGTTGTAGATGGAGACGGCCAAGGCAGCTTACATGGCTATCTTATGGACCCCAATGCAGATGTTTTAACCGGCGATGAGATTATTACATCAGGTCTGGGAATTTTTCCGGAAGGTATACCTATTGGTACGGTTGAAGAAGTGATAAAAGACGAAAATAAATTGTTAAAAACAGTAAAGGTAAAACCTTACGTATACTTTAAAAATATTGACAAAGTATTGGTCATCAAATATTAAACCCATATTATTCATAAACTAAAAAAATTTTGAATAATGTAGGTTAAAGAAAGGTAAATGATGTTTTATGAATTACCTGATATTTTTTGGTGTTTTTTTTATTAATTTTATTTTGCAGACCACTGTATTCCGGTTTTTTGAAATAATGAATGTCATTCCCAATACAACTTTGGTTTTGGTTATAATTGTTTCTTTTCTTTGCAAAGAACGGTATGGTATTATATATGGTATTGT
>JAKSCF010000328.1 GCA_022360735.1 Clostridia bacterium | reverse complement strand
TAAAATAATGAACAAAGTAGTAGGAGGGACCATCAATCCATTAATTGGATCTGCAGGGGTATCTGCAGTTCCTATGGCAGCACGTGTATCTCAAGTTGTGGGCCAAAAAGAGAATCCTTCTAATTTCCTGCTCATGCATGCGATGGGTCCAAATGTTGCAGGTGTAATCGGATCTGCTGTAGCAGCAGGCGTATTATTGTCATTATTTAGCTAAAAGCAAATATTGGTATATATATTCCAGGGACGGTAGAAAATATCTACTGTCCCTTTCGTGATTTAAAAATTGTAGGGTTGGGTCTTCGTGCCCGACCTAGCTTGTATAGGATACCAGCTAAATGAAATGGGGAATCTTAATGAAAGATTTGATTATAAAAGAGCTTATAGAAAATAAAAGTACATTTATTTCCGGTCAAGAAATAAGCAATAAATATCAAATTACAAGAGCAGCAGTATGGAAGCATATTAAAAAGTTAAAAGAGGAAGGCTATGATATAGAATCGGTGACCAATAAAGGATATCGTTTAATTGAAGAACCGGATAAGCTTGAAACAGCATATTTAGACTTTGAAAAAAATTGGATAATAGGAAAAGAATATTTATATTTTAAAGAAATTGATTCAACCAATGCATTTGCTAAGCAGATTGCCATGGATAAACAAGAAGGAACCATTATATTAGCAGAAAAACAAACAAAAGGAAAAGGGAGATTAGGCAGGATTTGGACTTCTGATGAAGAAGTAGGTATCTATATGACTGTAATCTTAAAACCTGATATGCTGCCTTCTGATGCTGTTATGATGACGCAGGTAGCAGCAGCAGCGGTAGTCAAAGCAATGCAAGATACCTTTCAATGTGATGCTAAAATAAAATGGCCTAATGATATCATTTTAGATAATAAAAAAGTATGCGGCATATTGACGGAATTAAGTGGTGAGATAGAAAGCCTGAACTATATTATTTTAGGTATAGGCGTTAATGTTAATCAAATAAATAAAGATTTTACTGAGGAACTTCAAGACAAAGCAACTTCAATAAGAATTTGCCTTGGAGAAAAAGTTTACAGAAAAAAACTTCTTCTTACGATTTTAGATAACCTGAATAAGATGTATAAAGCCTTTGCAAATGAAAAATCTCTAGATAATGTTATGGATATCTGTAGGCAGCATTCTGCAACTCTTGGTAAAGATGTCAGGGTATCTAAGAATCATACAATCATAGAAGGAAAAGCAATTGATATAACCGATAGAGGGGGATTAATGATTCAAGATAAGGCAGGAAATCAAACGGAGATTATATCAGGAGAAGTTTCTGTTAGAGGTTTATATCGTTATGTAGATTGATGTTTGACAAAACAAACACAAACCTTCATAATAGGTTTAAGATATATTGGAATATAGTCCAAATGATGCGTTTTACTATTCCCAAATCTGTTAGATCACTTCGGCAGGTACATTAGGTACCTGCCATGTCTTGCGTTATAGAAAACCATATTATTTGGATGGGAGACTATATTCTGTATTATATAGCTGGTGTTCTGTACCGGCTAAGTAATATAAGCATTACATATGCGGGTCGTCATAGGAGGAAAATATGTTACTTACTTTTGATGTAGGAAATACAAACATAGTTTTGGGGGTATTTCATAACAAAAAATTAATTCAAAGTTGGCGATTAAAAACTGATAAAAATAAAAGTGCTGATGAATATGGCATGATTATAAACCAGTTGTTTCAATATGAGGGTCTTACAATCAAAGAAATTGACGATATTATCATTTCAACGGTTGTGCCGCCTGTTGTTTATACCTTACAGCATATGTCAAAAAAATATTTTAATAAGCGTGCTATTGTTGTAGGACCTGGCATAAAAACAGGAATGGTGATTAAATATGACAATCCAAAGCTTATCGGCTCAGATAGAATTGTTAATGCTGTAGCCGCATACGAAAAATATGGAGGACCGCTTATTGTCGTTGATTTTGGAACAGCGACTACTTTCTCAGCGATTTCTTCTAAAGGAGAATTTTTAGGAGGAACTATAGCACCGGGATTAAAGATATCCAGTGATGCTTTGTTTGAAAAAACGGCAAAGCTGCCTAAAGTTGAATTGGAAACACCGGGATCAGTAATTTGTCGAAATACAGTTGCAAGCATGCAATCCGGTTTGGTATACGGTCATATGGGATTAGCACAGTTTATTATTAATAGAATGAAAAAGGAATTAGAGGTAGAAGAAGGAATAAAAGTCATTGCAACAGGTGGGTTATCAACTCTAATTGCAAACGAAATTGATGCAATTGACCATGTAGATAAATTGTTGACACTTCAAGGCTTAAGACTTATATATGAGAGAAACAAATAAATCAATTAATAATGAATAATGAACAATTTAGGTGGTTTTTGCTGTGCAAAAACTTAAGCTAAATTACTAATGAAGGTTTTGCTAACTAAACCATCCATAATTATTAATTATTAGTTATTCACTATTAACTAAAATAGTTGGTGATGATATGAAGATTGGGAATTTGGTTCTTAACAATCCATTTGTATTAGGACCAATGGCAGGTGTTACAGATAGCGCTTTCAGAAGAATTTGTAAAAGTTACGGTTGTGACTTGGTTTTTTCTGAAATGATCAGCTCAAAGGGGTTGTATTTTGACGATCATAAAACAGAACGATTGTTAAAGATAAGTGAAGAGGAAGGGCTCACAGCGTTACAGATATTTGGTTCTGATCCTAGTATCATGGCATTTGCTGCAGAAAAACTGTCCCATAGAAAAAATGAGATATTAGATATTAATATGGGATGCCCTGTTCCAAAGATAGTGAAAAATGGAGATGGGTCGGCGCTTCTTAAAGACCCTAAATTACTTAAAAAAATTGTTGAAGCAGTTGTAAAAGCAGCCGGCAAGCCTGTTTCTGTGAAAATAAGGACAGGATGGGATAAAAATAGTATAAATGTATTGGAAATTGCTAAGATTATTGAAGATAGCGGCGCATCCTTCATTACTGTTCATGGTAGAACCAGGGAACAGTTCTATAGTGGACAAGCAAATTGGGAACTGATCAAACAGGTAAAAGAATCTGTAGATATTCCAGTAATAGGAAGTGGTGATGTTTTTACTAAATTGGACGCTGTTAGGATGCTCCAAGAGACGAATTGTGATGGTGTCATGATAGCCAGAGGTGCACAAGGGAGACCCTGGATATTTGAGGAAGCTCTATCTGCTTTACACAACCAAACGTATCAAGAACCCAGTATTGAAGAAAAAATAAAAACAATCAAAAAACATCTGCTGTTGTTAATAGAAGACAAAGGTGAATATGTAGCCATACGTGAAATGAGAAAACATTTAGGATGGTATTTTAAAGGATTGCGTCACGCAACAGAAATAAGACGCAGAGTGAATGAAATCGATAATAAAGATGAGATGATATTAATGCTTGATGAATATGCAAGAAAAAATATTGAATAGTATAATCTATCCTTGGCTGGCAATGCTTGACAAGGATACTTATCTATTTTATAATATTTCGCATGAAAAAAGTAATGATATGAATTACATTAATGAAAAATTTTTTTATTACAGCATTGAATATTTTAATCGTATCAACATATAATTAATAAAAATTCATAAAAATGAACAGCAGCGATAATTCTGAATTCATCAAAAATGTAAAGGAGCGAATACGATGACGGATGAAGTTTTATTAACCAGAGAAGGGTACAACAGAATTGAAACTGAACTTGAAAATCTTGTGACAGTAAAAAGAAAAGAAGTGGCGGAAAGAATTAAAGAAGCAATTTCTTTTGGTGACATCAGTGAGAATTCAGAATATGATTCTGCAAAAAGCGAGCAGGCCGACTTGGAAGAGAAAATTGCTAAGTTAGAAAGCATGTTAAGAAAAGCGATTATCATTGATGAAGAAGGTATTTCTTTTGATCAAGTCAATATCGGTGTAAAAGTAAAAATTAAAGACTTGGAATACGATGAAATCATCGACTACACGATTGTAGGATCTACTGAAGCAGACCCTTATGAATATAAAATATCTAACGAATCACCTGTAGGAAGCAGCCTTATAGGAAAAAAGGTTGGCGATACTGTGGAAATTCAAGTCCCGGATGGCGTAATAAAATATGAAATACTTGAAATATATAAGTAAATAGGTGGTGTAATGACAAAATGAGCACAGAGCAAAATATTTCAGAAGTTCTTCAAGTCAGAAGAGACAAGCTTCAAAAACTTAGAGATCAGGGAAGAGACCCCTTTATAGCAGAAAAATATGATGTTGATGCTTTTAGTGAAGATATTAAAGCCAATTTTGATGCCATGGAAGGTCAGCAAGTATCTATGGCAGGAAGAATCATGGCAAAGCGTCAAATGGGTAAGGCCTCATTTATTGACATTCAGGACAAGCAAGGGAGAATTCAATGCTATGTTCGAAAAGATGCCATTGGTGAAGAAGAATATGAACGATTTGTTACATATGATATCGGTGATATTGTAGGCATAAAAGGCAGCGTATTTAAAACCAAACAAAATGAAATATCCATTAAAGTAAGTGATTTAATACTTCTATCTAAATCACTGCAGATATTACCGGAAAAGTTCCATGGTCTAAAAGATACTGATTTAAGATATCGACAAAGATATGTGGATCTTATTGTCAATCCGGAAGTTAAAAACACTTTTATGCTTAGATCAAAAATGATTAAAGAAATTAAAAACTTCTTGGATGACAGAGATTTTATTGAAGTAGATACACCAATACTGAGCCCTATAGCCGGTGGTGCTTCTGCTCGACCATTCATTACACATCACAATACCCTGGATTTAGATATGTATCTTAGAATAGCCAATGAGTTGTATCTAAAAAGATTAATCGTTGGTGGTTTTGATAGAGTATATGAAATGGGTAGAATGTTTAGAAATGAAGGTATGTCTATCAAACATAATCCTGAATATACAGCTATAGAAATGTATCAAGCATATGCTGATTTTGATGACATGATGGAATTAACAGAAAATTTAATATCTCAAGTTGCTCAAAAAACATTGGGAACAACGAAAATTAATTACCAAGGAAAAGACATTGATTTAACACCTCCTTGGAAAAGAATGAGCATGGAGGAAGCAGTAAAAGAATATATAGGTATTGATTTTTCTGAAATCAATACAGACGAAGAAGCTATAAAAGTTGCTAAAGAAAAGCATATAGAAGATGCTGAAAAGATGACTCGAGGATATGTCATTAATGCATTGTTTGAAGCATACTGTGAGGACAAACTGGAGCAGCCAACTTTTATAACCCATCATCCGGTAGAAGTCTCACCTCTAGCTAAGCGTGATCCTAATGACCCTAGGAGAACCAATCGTTTTGAGGCATTTATAAATACTTGGGAAATAGCCAATGCTTTCTCAGAGCTGAATGATCCAATTGATCAAAAGCAAAGATTTGAAGATCAACTGAAACAAAGAGATGCCGGGGATGAAGAAGCTCATATGATGGACGAAGATTTTGTAAATGCTTTAGAAGTAGGCCTTCCGCCAACAGGCGGTTTAGGGATTGGTATAGACCGAATGATTATGTTATTAACAGATTCACCATCCATAAGAGATGTGATATTATTCCCAACCATGAAACCAATAGATAAGTAATGAATAATTAAGAATTAATAATTAAGGAGGATTCTTTGCAGCAGCAAAGAATCTTTCTTTTAATTAAGAATTTTAATAAGCTAAATAATTAAAAACGCTAAAATAGAGAATGATAATAATATAATAAATATCAATAGTAGTGTGTAAAATGCTTGTGTTTCCGGTCTATGGTTTAGTTAATGTAGATTTTGTGCTACAAAATCCACCATAATTATTCATTATTAATTATCAACTATTAATTATATTTTGTTTTGCTTTACAGAAAAAGGTCAAATATATATAATATCACTTAGAAAAGAGATATGTGTTCAAGAAAATAAAAAAATAATATGACCATAGTTATTTTGAGGGTTGTAGGAATTTGCGCAGTCTCAATGACGAAATCGGGGATTTCTGTTTCGTTGCGTTTGACCTACGACGAAATCAAAGATTTCTGTTAGGTCATAAAGGAGTGTTGAAATGATAATAGCAGAAGTAAAAGAAATATTTAAAAATCCGGAAAAATATATAGACAAAAAAATCACTGTAAAAGGATGGGTAAGAACCCATAGAAATTCTAAACAATTTGGTTTTATCGAATTAAATGATGGCACATCTTTTAAAAATATACAGTTGGTTTATGAAAGTGACCTGGATAACTTTGACGAGATATCTAAAATAACCATTGCATCTGCCTTAATCGTTAAAGGAACTTTAGTTGCTACACCGGAGGCTAAGCAGCCTTTTGAAATAAAATGCAGTGAAGTTGAATTAGAAGGCGGATCTGAAAAAGACTATCCGCTTCAAAAAAAGAGACATTCTTTTGAATTTTTAAGAGAGATTGCACATTTAAGACCGAGAAGCAACACCTTTTCAGCTGTATTTAGAGTACGATCCATAACTGCTTATGCCATACATAAGTTTTTCCAAGAAAGAGGTTTTGTCTATGTACATACACCCATCATTACAGGCAGCGACTGTGAAGGTGCGGGGGATATGTTTAGAGTCAGTACATTGGATATGAATATGCCGCCCAAAAATGATTCAGGTGAAATAGACTTTTCTCAAGACTTTTTTGGTAAAGAGACGAACTTAACGGTCAGTGGGCAGCTTGAAGGGGAAGCATATGCATTGGCCTATAAAAAAATCTATACTTTCGGACCCACCTTCAGGGCAGAAAATTCAAATACATCCAGACATGCGGCAGAATTCTGGATGATTGAGCCTGAGGTAGCCTTTGCTGATTTAAAAGATAACATGCAGCTGGCTGAGGATATGATTAAATTCATTATCCAATATGTAATGGAGAATGCACATGATGAAATTAAATTTTTTAATGCTTTCATTGATAAAGGGCTGGTAAATAGGCTTAACAATGTCATGAATTCAGATTTTGAACGCATTACTTATACAGAAGCCATTGAATTGCTGGAAAAAGCGGACAAAGAATTCCAGTTTCCTGTAAAATGGGGTATTGATCTTCAAACAGAGCATGAAAGATATATTACGGAAGAAGTATATCAAAAACCAGTTTTTGTTACCAATTACCCAAAAGATATCAAAGCATTTTATATGAAGCTGGATGATGATCATAAAACGGTAGCTGCTATGGATTTACTTGTTCCCGGAGTCGGAGAGATTATCGGAGGCAGTCAAAGAGAAGACCGGTATGACTTACTTATAGAAAGAATAAAAGAAATGGGATTAAACGAGGAAGATTATTGGTGGTATTTGGATCTAAGAAAATATGGTGGTGCCCAACACTCAGGCTATGGTTTGGGTTTTGAAAGAATGATCATGTATTTAACAGGCATGGGTAATATCAGAGACGTCATCTCTTTTCCGCGAACACCAAAATCGGCAGAATTTTAATAATACGGTTGGTGAAAAATGCTTTTTCAATCTATAAAAACGGGCTTTAGAAAAGGTCTGGAGACTTTATGGTTTTTATCAAAAATTATTATCCCGGTTTATGTGATTGTGACCATATTAAAATATACACCTGTTATGGCAGCTGCGGGCAAACTGTTCAATCCCTTAATGGGATGGTTCAATCTTCCCGGTGAAGCTGCTATTCCCTTTATTACAGGGCTATTTTTAGATGAGTATGGTGCAATTGCAGCAATGAAGACCATATCCCTTAGTTCACAACATATCACAACACTGGCTGTTATGATTTTATTTTGTCATATTATTCTTATCGAAACGGCATTAATGAAAAAACTAGGATTAAATATTGGCTTTTTTGTTGCTTTAAGATTTGCTCTAGCCATTATATTTGGAATTATTATTGGACAGTTAGGGGCAGTGTTATGGTAGAAATCATTGCAAAAGACGCCTTTTTTGGCACGATGAGCGTTATATGGGGGATGTTTAAGGTCATCATACCCTTAATGATTGTTATTCAAATAATGAGAGATTACAAGGCTTTAGAGCTTATATCCAAGAAACTGTCTTTTATTTCTAAGTTTTTTGGATTATCAAAAGATGCTCTTTTTCCTTTGTTGATAGGCTTTGTTATAGGTATTTCCTATGGAGCGGGAGCCGTAATGGAAGCTGCTCAAGAATCTCAATTGACTAAGAAAGATATTTTTTTAATAGGTATCTTTTTATCTTGCTGCCATGGCTTTTTGGAGACCACCTTAATTTTTGCAGTCATAGGCGCTAATGTCTGGGTTATGACAATAACGCGTTTATTGGTTGCTATAGTTTTAACTTTATTGTTTTCAAAATTTTATCCCTTTAAAAATACAGATTCATTATAAAAAAACAGGTCATATTACCTGTTTTTTTGTTCATAATAGCCATTATAAGGCAATAAAAAATAGATTTCTTATTTCGAAATAAAATCTGTGGAAATATGGCATAAAAAAAAGATTAAAAATAAAAAAAATATTTTATAT
>JAKSCF010000690.1 GCA_022360735.1 Clostridia bacterium | reverse complement strand
CTAACTTTTTTGTGAACCATTTAAACTAAGTTAACCTTGAAGGATGCCATAGAAAAATGTGCTATTTCCAATTTTGGAAAAAAACAATGTTGCATATGATAACATTTACTATATTAAAGAAAAATATTCGAGATTTTTTTCGGTAAATAATCAAATAAAGTGTAAAAAATAATATACATTTAATTATATTAAGAAATTGTTAAATTTATAAAAGTTAAGTTAATGATTATATTATTTTTGCCAATCTGATGTCTTTTTATTGAGAATAATGTTAATATATAGATAGTAATGCGATCATGCTGCTAATATAATTAAAACTACGTAAAAAAATGAAGATAATTATAGTTTTTTTTTCGTTGTGAGAATATCCACAAGCTATGAGAGTACAAAATAATTTATAGAAAGTGCACTGGTTTTAGGGGATGAACCTAAAGAGGCATGTAAGATTATTATTAAAGATAGTTTCGACTCAGCTATATGACCTACAATTAATTTAAGCTAGAAAACTTTTTTAATAATTAAAACAACTTGTTATTGAATAATCAATGGTTAATTTTAGAATGGAGAAACTTATGCAAGCAATAAATACTTTAAGTATTAATTCATGTGATTTTGTATTTAATATCTTAGAAAATATGCAGGACATGGTAAGAGTTGTTGATAAAGAAGATAATGTTGTTTTCGTCAACAAAATAATGAGAGAAAAGTTAGGAAATTTTATTGGAAAAAAATGTTATGAGTTAGCTGGGCGTAATAGAAAGTGTATGGACTGTATATCAGAGAAATCCATTGAGTATTGCAAACCATTTGAAAAGGAAGAAGAATTTAATTCAAATATATACTCTGTTGTTAGTTCTCCTGTCTTTAACGAAAACAATCAAAAATATTATGCAGTAGAAGTATTTAGAGATATTACTGAGCAAAAGAATATGGAGAAAAAAATATTTGATCAATATAAAAAAATGAAAAAAGATTTAGATTTTGCAAAACAAGTCCAGAGTCAGATTATACCTAATGATTCAGTGTATGGAGAATGTATTAAGATCACATCAATATATCAGCCAAGCGAGCTTCTTGGCGGAGATATCTTTGATGTCATTGAAATAGATGATGAAAATATTGGCTTTTATATTGCTGATATTGCTGGTCATGGCGTCAGTGCTTCTTTGTTTACTATGTTTTTACGTCAGACTATGAGAAATCAAAAAAATAAAATATTAAGTATGGAAGAGACCATTAATGAATTAATCAAAAATTATAAAGAATTAAATCTAGATAAAGAAACTTATATGACTTTACTTTATGGAACATATAACAAAAAAAATAGAGAGATTACATTTGTCAATGCCGGCCATAACTGTTTTCCCACAATTATTAGAAAGAATAAAAGTGTAGAGGAAATAACCATTACAGGTTTACCCATTTGTTCTTTGGTAGATCATTTTTCACATGACTGTGTCACGGTTAAAGTAGAAAAAGGTGATCAAATACTGTTATATACAGATGGTATTATAGAAGGATATAATTCAGAAAAAGATCAATATTATGGCTATAAAAATTTTAGGCGTTCAATTGAAGAAAACATTCAACATCATGGAGAAAGCTTTATAGATAGCATATATAAT
>JAKSCF010000675.1 GCA_022360735.1 Clostridia bacterium | reverse complement strand
ATCCAATCATCTGCACGTTCTATTTCAGATTTAAAATACTCAGCATCCTCTGTAATCTCATAATCAACAGTTCCAGGAGTATACATGCTAGCTTTAGATACATTTACACTTACACTATCTTCAGGAGCTGTAAGATTATATTTTACATACTTAGAGTAGCTAGTCCTTTCATATGAATAATCAAAATAATCAGAATTATATGTTGCCATTAAAATCATCTCCTTAATATTCTTTTTTTTTATTTATTTATATAAAACTCTCCAACCGGTTGTTAAGCTTATATATATTAAAGACGAGTTTTTACTCCAAAATGTAAACCTCTAATTTAAAAAAACTTTATTTATTATTAAAAAAATAGCTTTTTACTTCCTGAACATCAGTCCTAATATCTTCAATAAGACTTAATTTATCAGTAAGACTAGATATAATTTCTTGATACTTTTGTTCCCTTTCTTCTTGTCGTATGTCTCTTTTTTCTTGACTTTTTAAAACATATAAAATTAGACCGACTGTTAAAACAGCCCATGCACCTTGTGATGCTACAATTTCTAAAATTTTTGATTCCACTATGGTATCCTCCTAATTAACTCATCCTTGCAATTTCTTTTCTAATATTTTCTAAGCCTCGATTTTTCAATCTATTTACAGCTTGTCTTGAAATATTCAGGGTTTTAGCAATTTGAGTATCTTGATAGCCTTTTATAAATTTATCTACAATAACTCTTTTTTGACAGAAAGGTAAACCTTTTAATAGATCACAAAGAAATAGGTTATCTTCGTTGTTGTTATATTGTGGGTTTTCTATCTTTTCTAAATTTAATTCAACGAATTCTACTTTTTCATTAAAGTGATGGATACGCTGCTTTAAAAGGTCTCTTTTCTTATTATTCAAACAAGAGTGTATATACTTTATAAGTATGGCTTCATTTTTCTTCGCTTTCTTTAAATCAATTTTGTTAATAATTTCAATAAGAGAAATAATTAAATCTGTCTCAGCTTCTTCATAGTGAAGCTGCCTTTTGAATTTTTGAATAGTTGGTTTAAATCTAAGTATTAGTTCCAATAGAGCTTCATCGTCCTTATTTTTGGACATTTCAACTAATTTAAATAAATCTTTTTTCATCCCATGCTCCCTCTGATAAAAAACCCCTTATTAATAAAAGACAGAAAAAGATCATTATTTGTAAACCACTAATTGTAAAAAAAAGAAAATATCCAATTTTTTTGGATATTTTCTTTTAAATAGAATATTTTATTTTTAATATTTAAAAAAATGGAAATTATCTTGAATGAAAAAGCAACTTCAGTTTATCCGAAATCATTGTAGTTGTAATAGTTAAATCCGGTTTTATATGATAATCATCTATGATATTAACAAGATTATGTATATAATTAGTATTAGATAATGATAAATAAGGATAGTTTTCGCATACAAAAAAGATCACTGGATTTTATTTGCAAGATTAACTTCCGCCGGTCTATTGTTTGCAAGATTAAGTTCCGGCGATATCTATCCTATTTTTAGTTTATCTATTACTTTAATAGTGCAGGTTTTAAATGGATTTCATCTGGAGGAATTTCAAATAATAATTGAGATTCCAAGAAAGTTCCGTTTAACAGTAATTGAGCCAGTTTGAATGGGGTGGTGCCATTTCTGCTGGCTCTTGCTGTACTATTGATATGATTCATCATTAAAGTTACTTTTTCTTGAGTCAACGAGTCAAAGGATCTCCCTTTTGGTATTACATATCGAATATACTCATGATTCTTTTCAATACGAGCCTTTTGATGTGATGCTAAAGCGTCACAGTAAAAAATCTTAGTTCGTTCATTTCCATTTTCATCGTACTCTAAGGGGTTTTCATTTGAGGGTAATGTTTTTTTTACGAATATAAAGAAAAATATTGTAAATTTTTAAAATATATTGTAAAATAATGTATCATAATCAAAAACAATCCATGAAGAGAAGGAAGTTCCATATGCAGGCTGCTATTATATGTAAGGATAAAGAGATATTGAAACAAATTAATCGTATGTATTATCCAAAGCTGAAAAAAAGCGATCATTATTTCAATGTAAAGCAGTTTAAAGAATGTTACATGATTTACTATAATTTTTTATTTATACATAATGAAATATCTAACCACTTCTCTCAATACGACTGGCAGGAAATTAAGCGGTATTGTCAGAAAAAAGGGATTACAGTCCTGATTTATAATGAAAAAGAACGCAAGACAGAACTTCTTAATGAGTTTGAAAAAAACAAACATATGGAAAGCGAATTTTGTATGGAGGATGAAACCGTAGAATTACGGCCTCTTCATCATTCAGCCGATCAGAAAAATATAGAGAAAATAGAAGTTATAAAAACCATTTATTCTAATATTCCACAAAAGAATATTGGGATTGTGAATCTTTCACAAAGAGCAGGCAGTACATTTGTTACTCTAAATATGGCGAAAGCGTTATCAGATAACGGTGTATTAACAAGTGTCATTGAAATTCCTTTTAAAGCACCTTATATATTTGATTACTTGGGTATACAGCAAAAACTATTGGCAGATGACATCAATTTTAATAACTATTTATATATCAATGATGTGATTGAAAAAGTTGAAATAAAAAAGAAAAAGCTTTTATACGAAGATTGTATTCTATGGATGGTATGTAATCCGTTAAGAGTTATCAATAAGTCTTTAGAGAATCAGCATATTCATAACATAATAAAACTATGTAAAAATACTTCGGTTAACTTATGCGATCTAGGTAGCAATTTGCTTCATTCATCATTTGAAGAACTACTCATTTTCTTAGATGTTGTTTTACTAATAGTAGACCCGTTACCGTCTGAAATTATTCTAAACGAAAAGACATTAAAAAAATTTAAAAATTTACAAGACCAAGGCCTTGAAGGCTATATGATTATCAATAAATATTGTAAGGGTGTTCACATGAAAGAGCTAACAGAGTACTTAGAGTGTTCGCCTATAGCGTATATACCGTTTATAAACGCTGAATATATCTATGAAGCAGTCTACAATTATAAAATCCCTTATGAATTGCCGAAGGTAAAAGCGTTGCTAAATCACGATATTCAAATGCTGATAGAGAAAGTACTGTTCAACGAGAAAATAAAGATATCAGAAAATAAAGCAAACAAATATAATCCTTTAAAACATTTAAAGAAAATGAAAGTAAGGAGGGGTGGTGATTGAGGGGGATAAGCTCCGGAAGGATAAAAGGAATCATTGGGATTTTACTCATTATCATGGCAGTTAGTCTTATATTTTATTGGGAGAACTTTGGGAGAGAACAGCTTCTGTATAAGGAAGTTATTATTGCAAAACAAGACATATACCGTAATGATTGGATTACTAAAGATAATATCAGCGTTATAAAATTAGAAGAGTCAGCTATTCCAAAAGAGGCAGTTTCAAAACTTAAAGATATTATGGGCAAAGAAGCTAAACAGTTTATCCCTCAAAATGCAGTAATAGACCTGCGATATTTGACAGATAGAGGAATGACGTTGGCCCAAAACCAGTTTATATTTCGAATACCTAACGATTGGATCCAAAGCTATCCCGGGTCTCTGCGGAGAGGAGATGATATCTATTTATATCCCATAAAACCAATAGAGGGATTGGAAGAGGAACCGATCAATTTAGAAACCACGCTATCTTTAATAGGTCTTAAAGTAGCCTATGTCAAGGACTCAGGAAATCGTGAGGTTAAAAATATTGAAAATCAAAAACTAGAACGTTTGGATGGCACATCTAATATCAATTTCATAGAAGTCATCATTACAAAAAATAAAGTGAAAAGACTGCAAGAAATATATGATGATGGGTATAAGTTTTTAATGCTGTATCAATAGTGCTTAAAGAAGAGTTTTTTAATCACAATATTAAAACTGTACGGATGAGGGAGAAGGAATGAGAATAGGGTTAATCACAGATAGCAGTTTTTACGAAAGTATAGAGCATTATGAGCATCAAGACGAGATTTTTGTTTTTAAAGCTT
>JAKSCF010000728.1 GCA_022360735.1 Clostridia bacterium | reverse complement strand
GCCTTTCTTGGAGGCACATGGATCATTGGATGAGCTGTCCAAGTTGTATAGTCTTCTACAGAGCAGGCTATATCAGACTCATATGTGCCATGTTCTGAGCAGGTTTTTCTCATAAAAACTTTGCCGCCTTCTTCTATATATTCAGCTTCAACGGATTTATGACATACAGGACATATGCTCTGTGTTTTATCTAATACTCTCATTTATGACTCCTATTTATCTTCCAACATTTTTTCTGCTTGACTCATTCGACTATTGACAAGCTCCTCAGAGATACACACCTGACCGCATTTGGGACAGCGCTTTACCTTATGGCGAAAGGATTTATTTAAATAGCTGAATTGTACTTCTTTATCCGTCATTTCTACCTTACATTTATCGCAGATCAGCGTCTGTTTTTCTTCCATTCCAAACTGCCTCCAATTCTATCTTCATTCTATGGGTATACACATTGATGATTTCAAAGGCATCTCCCGCCAAACGGTATTCCACCCAACAGGTAATACAGCCTAATTCCCGGTAACATAGATAGGTCCCTTTCTCGGGATTGAATGTTCTGCGATTGGATGTCAGACTAAATTCTAATACGTGACAGACATCTTCGAAAAGCAGTTTAAATTGATTCATTTTTTCCTTAACTTCAGGCCCTATAATGATTTCCTGTTGACACTTCTCAGGCTTATTTTCCATTTTCTCACCCCACATCTCTGAAAGCAGCATTTCTTTGAGCCTGACCCTGTTATTACGACGTTCTGTTACATCAGGCAATTTGTAGTCTAGCTTATGGATATTGAAAAGCAGATCCAGGATATGCAAGACAGGCTTTCCTTCTTCTTTAAAGATGTCACAGCAGTTAATACAGTAAGCAATGTACGGATTTTCGCTGAGTTCACTGCGTTTTTTTACCACATATTCTTTAAAGTCAGGATTGGCTATGGCACCATGACCGCCATAGCCGCAGCATCCATTCTTATGGCTATTGGGAAGCTCCTGTAAAATAACGCCTGTCTTTTCAGCCAGTTTTCTGACTGCCTGCCGAAGTGGTTGAATATGCCTTGCAGAGCATGGATCAAATACAGAATAAACTTGTTTCTGTTTACTGAATTCAAAATCAAAACCCCACTGCTCTAACATTTCATAGAGAAATACGGTTTTAATTTCGGGAAGAAATTCAGCAAAATGTCTACTACAGGTGGGACATGCCATGATGAGCACCGGCTTGCCCAAGCCTTCCCAATCTTTGCGAAGACCTTCTATTTCTAGGTTATGCAGTTCTTCATTCCCCGCCCAGTCAGCAGGAACGCTGCAACAACGCAGCAGTAGACCTGTTTGTGGATGCTTTGACAAAAGCCATCGGTAAGGCTCAAAAACATACCTTGGATCCGCAGCTCCTAAATGGCATCCGGGGAAAAAAGCATAGGTACATTTTTCCTGTCCCGGTGCTGTCTTCTTAACAGCAGCAAATTCACTGTTAGCAAATGCCATATCTCTCAACCAGAATTGATGGTAAGCACCCGGCATTTTATTTTGTTTGTGCAGCCTTTTTCTGGCTTCCATGATCATATCTCCCAGTTCAATATCCCCAGGGCAGGCTTCTTCAAAGAGTTGACACTGGGTACAGGAATTGATGAGGCGGATAGCCGGTGTCTTGTGAATCATGGATTCAGATGACATAACCGTCGTCATAATCTCATCTCGCATCTGTAAAGGCCGCTTATTAAAGTAATCACACAGATCGCAATAGGTTTTGCAGGCATCACATTGACACCTTATGCACCGATGGGCTTCAGCCACCACTTCTTCGTCCGTAAAGCGTCCATTATCCGTAGGCATTACAGCTTCTGTTTTTTGAAGTTTATCCTCATTGACAACAACCTGGCTGGGCTTTCTTCCTTTAGGATATTCAAGCTTACCTGTTTTGATATATACTTCAATAGCCCACGCCATATTAAGCCCATCTGCCAAAGCATACATGGGATCATATCCTATTAAACTCCCTCCGGCAAATACAGCGGTATCTTCTGAAACATAACAATGATCCCTTTCTTCATTCAATGCTCCAAAATCAAAACCATTTTTTCCAGTGGCAACGTAAATGGCACTAAATCCTTGATTTTTTAATGCTTCTATGCTATTAATCTCTGCATTCAAATGCAAAGTATATTCTTCAAATTTAAATTGTCTTTCAATATCTTCTAGAAATATTTCCGAGGGGAGTAAATCCCAAAGTTGACCGCCTATCCGTCCGGTTTTTTCAAAAATCGTTACGCTATATTTTTTGGAACACAAACGCAAAGCACAAGCAAGTCCGCTTATCCCTGCTCCTATGATTCCGACTTTTCCTTTTTTAGCAGGCACATTATAGTCCGTAGGGTCTTTTTTTGCGGCCTTAGCCACACATGTTTTTTCCAAAAGATTCAGCTGTACAGATTGATCCAGGTCTTTTCTGGCGCATTTTGATGCACAATATTCCGGGCATAACGCTGCCACGATGTCAGGAAATCCTACGGCATTTCTAAATGTTCTGTATGCCGCATTATAACTTTTTCTTTTAATTTTTTCCTGAAAGTCCAATACATCAACGTGAAAAGGACAAGCATCCGTACAGAAGGGTTTTTCCTTCTGTCTGCAATTCTCGAATTGTTTGAAATATTTTTCCATAGGACTCTCCCTATTATTTAATCTGCAAATTGTTTTACCATGGATTTAAATGATTTATAGCTTCAGATGGAATTTCACCCTTTGGTTATTTGAAATTCCACCTAAAGCTTAACCAATAAGGCTCAACTTAGACTGCTGCTCACTTAGATTACCAGCTCATTGGATTGGCTTTTATTTTCTCCAGTTCATCATAAAAGTCTGACCCTAAGAAATACTTCTTCGGAGGCTCAATCCTACCACCGGCAGCCAGGGTGTCTATGCCTGCTTTAACCTTTTCAGGGGAAGCCGGAAGCTCGTAGATTCTGACACCGCAAGCGTTGTTGATGGCGTTGATAACCGCAACGTGATCGGATGACTGAAATGCCTCTGAAGCTCCGGAAGAACCGAATGGACCTCTTTCGTCAAATCCATCCAAGTGGATGACTTTGATATCATCCGGAATATCTTTGATATATGGTACTCCAGCAGTGTACATATTTGTATCTTTCTTAACATCCTCATAGTTTTCGCTGAGAGCGAAACCGATGGCATGTGAAATACCGCCATATGCTTGACCATCTACAGCCTGGATATTTCCAATCTTTCCAACCCAGTCTACGCAAGTCATTCCAATAACAGTTGTCTTTCCGGTAGCAGCTTCTACTTCAACCTCTGCCAAAAAGAGTGCATAGGTATAAGCATAAGTTGGATTTCCTGAACCATCGTTAGGATCTAAGAAATCAAACTCATCGCCCCACTCCTCTGCAGCCGTCCAGTTCCCTTCATATCTTGTAGGAATGTCTTCCGCCACCATCTCATCATAGGTCCGATAAGTGCCATCTTCCTTGCGCATGGCATTGGCAAGGCTTTCAGCGGCTAAAATACTGGCTTTACCATTGGCAAAGTGGGATCTTGACCCTGCAGATTCACCGGTATTTGGGCAAACTTTGGTGTCGGCTTGTATCAGCTTGATATCATCCGGTGTCACGTTAGGGAAGTAAGGTTTCATAGCCTCCAGTGTACAGATCAAAGACCCTTGATCGCCCCCCTGACCTTGATCCTGCCATGTATCATATTTGATAAACTTATTATTAGGCGCTAATTCCAGGGCCACACTAGCTTCATCGACACCGCCAAGGCCAACGTTATAGCCACCCCATGCGAGACCGACGCCTCGACGAACCTCTTTGGTATCCCCAGCTTTAGCTTTCTTAACTGCCTCATCATAGTAAGGCTTCATGATATCCATCATTTCTTCCATAGGGTATTGAAGAAAGGAACGTTGGTTCAGGTTTGTCTCACCCTGTCTTGCAATGTTTCTATATCTGAATTCAAATGGATCTATTCCCATTTTTTCTGCCAGCATATCCACAAGGGCCTCTCCGCAAGTATAGGCCTGAGGAGCACCGTATCCTCTATAAGCAGTACCGTAAGCATGGTTGGTAATAGCAACTCTGGTTAATCCCAGTGCATTTGGTATGTAGTATGGGAAGAACATAAAACGAAGGATTTTAGTTAGTTTGTCATCTCCAAGCTCCGGATAAGCCCCATGATCTAAGCCTGCATCAAATTCACCGGCAATGATTTTACCATCTTGGTCACAGGCTAATCTTCCATTTATGAAAGATGGTGATCGTTTGCCACTGAATGCCATAAACTGGGCATAATCCATAGACAATGCAACCGGCATTCCGGTTACCTTACATGCAATGGCTGCCAATGCATAGGAGCTGGCATTCATCGCCCATCCGAAAGAGCCTCCCGTTGGATTTTCTACCACACGAATCTGTTCTGCAGGTAACCCTACTGCTTCTGCAATATCATCCCGGTCAAAGTAACACGTCATGGCCTTACATTGAACGGTCAATAGACCATCTTCATCATAGTAAGCCTGAACCGTATCCCCTTCGATGGATAAATGAGGTTCTCTGGTAGAATAGAAGCTCCCTTCTACAGAGTGCGCCGCATCATCGATTAATTCCGGAACCTGATCCGCTTCACCTTTACGCAAAGGCTGCATACTGTAAATGTTATCCATAG